>JBJYXA010000303.1:2821-7020 GCA_046259705.1 Caldilineaceae bacterium | reverse complement strand
AAGAGGCCGGTGACCGCGGGGTGGTCGTAAACCTCTCGAACGAGCCAGTGCAGGCAAACATTGGCTATGGCATTGCTACGGCTGCAGCGTTGATGGCTCTTGATACCTTCGGAGATGAACAGGCTCTGGCCGACGATGTTCAAGAAGTTGTTGGCACCAACAACGAAGATGCTCTCTTCGCCGGCACAACCAGCGTCACGTTTGATGCGCTCGATGGAGATGACAGCCTACGCGGGAGCTCTGTGGACGACACTCTTATTGGCGGCGCTGGTGATGATTATCTAGCCGGTGCAGGCGGCGCAGATCGTATCGAAGGCGGCTCAGGCGCAGATACAGTTGATTACAGTGACAGCACCGCGGGTGTTTCGATCAATCTCGATGACGCAGGCACTGCATCAACCGCGGCGACTAACTTTGCCGCACCTGAGGAGGGCCACATCGGTGGCGGCTATGCCGAAGGCAACAGCCTGACCGGTATTGAGAACATTGTAGGTAGCAGTCAAGACGACGTTCTGATCGGTAATGCAGCGGCGAACCGTCTCGAGGGTGGAGCTGGCGATGACGTACTTCGCGGTGAAGCTGGCAACGATATGCTCCTCGGGGATGAGGGGAATGATACCCTCGTCGGTGGCGCAGGGAATGACACGCTTGATGGAGGCGATGGAACCGATACCGTCGACTACGGCCAAGAAGGCGGCCCGCACGGCGTCATCGTCAATCTTTCAGATGCTCCTGTCACTGCGGACATCGGTGATGGCGAAGTAACGGTTTCAGCGAACTCGGCAATCGACACGTTTGGCGATATCGATCTGTTGTCAGGCATTGACAGCATCATCGGTACGGAGCATCGCGACGTGCTCGTCGGTGCAGGCGACGGCGTGAAGCTAACAGGCGGTGGCGGCGCCGATAGTTTTGTACTCACAGGAACGGATATCGCGGACCTCATTGTCGATTACAATCAGGCGGAAGGCGACGTGGTGGACCTGACTGCCCTGTACCATCAATTCACTGAGCCGGGCTCAGGGAATGAAGGCGTGACTGCGGATCAGTTTATCAGCGAGCAGGTTCAGTACGACCAGAACACCGGTGCGTTGTCGGTTGATATGGATGGTGACAGCACAAACGGATATGAGACACAGGTTGCAACGGTCAACAGCTCAGTTGACTCCGACATCTCAAACACCGCTGCGGCATATGTTCCTGATTCCGTCACGATCGTTGTCGAGGATCAGAGCGCATCGACGCCGATCGTCTAGGCGTTTGACACCTGGGCAGTAGCTAGAGAGTTGTCCGACGTTAAGTCCGAGCGCTTACCGTAAAAATGAAGGAAACGATGAAAGGCCTATCCGAAGTTCTATCTTCGGAGACAACAACCGGGCTTGCCGACACGGTCGGTTGGCTTCAGAACGTCCAAACTGAGCGGCTATGGCAAATCCTGATACTCACGCTTATCCTGTCACTGGTTTGGGTTGTCGGGCGTGAAGTAGCCAGACGGCTGCAAGGTTCCGCCCCACAAGGGGCGGGTCAGTCCAAGTCATCTTGGGAAACTACCGGTATGGAACAGGCAGATCTCGATTTCGCTAGAGATGCCGAAGCAGCTCTTCACGCGGGACCTCCACGTACCGCGAGCAGGTTTCTACTTGTTTGTGCCGCACTCTTCGCAACGTTTCTGATCTGGGCCTACTTCGCTGAAATTGAGGAGGTAGCGCGTGGAACGGGCCGCGTCATTCCTTCATCGAAACAGCAGATCGTGCAAAGCCTCGAAGGAGGCATCGTAGAAGAACTTAATGTCCGCGAGGGAGACGAGGTTCGAAAAGGTCAGACGCTTTTAATGATCGATACGACGGGGTTTTCGTCAGACCTCGGTGAAATCGAGGCAAGAACGCTAGCCCTGAAGGGCGCAACTACGCGCCTTAAAACGGAAGCCTCAAATCCTGATGCTGTCGAACTAAAATTCTCAGAAGACTTGCGCCTAAACGCGCCTTCGGTTGTTCAGAGTGAGAAGGAGCTCTTTGAGATCCGTCGTCGCAACTTGTTGAACCAAGTGAGCGTGCTGAATGACCGACTGACCCAGAAGCATCAGGAGCTCGCGGAGCTTCGAGAAAACCTGAAACGGTACAAGGCAAGCCTCGAAATAGCGAAGCGCGAGCGGGGCATCAAGGCACCGCTAGCCAAGAGCGGGATTGTACCGAAGACCGATCTCATGAAGCTCGATAGAGAGATCGTCGACTATGAGGGGCAGATTGCCGCTGCAGATCAGGCCATTCCACGAGTGGAGGCATCCATCCGCGAGGCAGAAGGTCTGGTCGAGGAACAGAAACTCTCCTTTCGACAAACTGCGCAAGCAGAGCTAACAGAAAAACTGGCGGAACTCGAAGTGGGCCTTCAATCCATGACTGGCGCACGAGATCGCGTTATTCGTGCCGACCTTCGTTCGCCTGTTAATGGCTTCGTCAACAAGATGCATGTGACCACGCTTGGTGGCGTTGTTAAACCTGGAGAGCCCCTTGTCGAAATCACGCCCATGGAAGAAAGCTTGCTCGTCGAGGCGCGGATCGCGCCACGCGACATCGCCTTCATTAGCCCGGGTCAGAAGGCGTTGGTCAAACTGACCGCTTATGACTTTAGTGTCTATGGCGGCCTCGAGGGGACGGTCGCCGTTGTCTCATCCGATAGCACGGTGGACGATGTCAAAGAGCAGACGTACTACATCGTGACGGTCAAAACGAAGGAGTCGGTGCTCTTCGAAGGCGATGAAGCGCTACCGATCTTGCCCGGGATGGTCGCAACCGTCGATATCATGACCGGAAAAAAGAGCGTTCTTGACTATCTTCTGAAGCCAATTTTGAAGGCTCGGCACGAGGCGCTCCGCGAGCGGTAGGTGGTACTGACCACGGGTTCATCCCGCTCCCGCGAGTCCCTACCTATTTGGTCTGCATGGTTGCGACTCCATCCCAATTTGAAGGTGGGGGGCTCGCCGTAAACTCTTCGATGCGCGACTTATACAATTGGCCGAACATGGCCAGATCGAAATTCTTGATCTCCTGTTGGCACGATCCCAACGCTTCGAGTGCCTCGTCCCAGTCCTGCCTGCGGTAAGCTGCAACCGCTCGATCCAAGTTGTTGCGCGTGTCGACAAAAGACTGCTGGATACGCATCTCGCCTCCGCCCAGAAGCGCATAAATGACCTCGGGTTCCGTCTTTCCCTTCACTCGGATGGCGTCCAGTTCAATAATCGCGAACTCGTCTTGCACTAATTCAGCCGTCCTTGAACCCAGAATAATACTGGCGCCATAATTTTTGGTTTGCCCCTCAAGCCGTGATGCCAGATTGACGCAATCGCCCAAGACGGAGTAATCGAATCTTTTCTCCGACCCCATATTTCCGACGACTGCTTCGCCGGTATTGATTCCGATACCCATTTCCAGCGGCAAGAATTTCTGGCCGCTTTGGCGAGCTTCCTCCTTCCGATCTATATTTAGCGCTTTGAGGCGATCAATCATGACTAGCGCTGCTTCGCAGGCATGTGTGGCGTGCTCGGTATCGTTGAGTGGCGCGTTCCAAAACGCCATGATGGCATCGCCCATGTATTTGTCGATGGTCCCACGCTTTTCCATGACAGCTTCAGAAAGCGGCGTGAGAAACTGGTTCATGAGACGGGTCAGGCCTTGAGGATCCGCTTTGAACGACTCTGATATCGTAGTGAAACCGCGGACATCGGAGAACAAGATCGTCATCTCACGTGTTTCGCCGCCGAGTGCCAAGCGCTCGGGATCCTCTGCGAGTTCCTCTACCAGATCCGGCGAAAGATACTGACCGAATGCACTCCTGATTTGGCGTCGCTGGGCCTCCTCGCGAAAGTAGTTGGCGAAGACCATAATGGTCATCACTGCAAGGGAAGAAATCACCAAGTAAGACACGTCGAAGAGGTAGCCGTGCTGCACGAACAGATACCATGCGCCGCCGATCAGAATTGCTACGGTTCCTGCGCCTGTGAACAATACAGTCTTGGCTCCCAGCACAGGTAGGAGTGCGATGATCCCAATACAGACTATAAGTGCTGCGAGAAGTTCCATGCCTGTGGCATAGGACGGACGCGACAAGGAGGACTGCGTCAGGACATTTTCGAGTAACTGCGCATGTACTTCGACACCCGGCATAGATGGCTGTATCGGCGTTGCCTTTAGATCAAGGAGCCC
>JBJYXA010000303.1:0-2721 GCA_046259705.1 Caldilineaceae bacterium | reverse complement strand
AGCTCATCACGTGTGGCAATACTAAGCCCGGGCAGAGAGTCCGCGAGAAGTGGTGGTGAACTGCGGTCCGGCTCAGGGAAAACAATGTCGATACCGATCGCTGCAGGCTTCGCCGCCGTGATCTGATCGACCAGTTTGGCAAGCAGCGAACGCGGCCAGGGCCACTGGCCGAGGCTATTAAGGCTAGCTTCATCGATGTCCACGATTACAACCGGACGTTCTGTTGCAACACGTGGCTTGGCGAGCTGATACAGGTCAAAGGTTTTTAGGCGCAAGGTCTGCAAGGGCGCGACATCCCAGACCCGCAGCGCAAGTAGGATGGCCAAGAGTATAGTAGCCCATAAGCGCCCCCAGCCGAACCGCTGGAGTGCGCCCCAGGCCCTCTTAGCGAACGAACCTTTCTTTTGCCGCTCTTTAGCGTTGAGTTTTTGTTGCACGTCCATGTCCCGATGGCTCTCGGCGATGCTGTTTCAGCAAGTATTAGCTCACTGCCTTCCCTCAAGCCAGACGGTGCAGTCAGCGGAGGGCAGGCTCACAGCGCCAACATCAGTTGGGTTAGTGGGGTATCGTGTGGGTGATTGTTTGTTCTCTCTTATGGCCTTGCTTCTTAGAATCAGTGCCATTCCGAATCACAACTCCGATCAGGATGACCTGAGCAAAGTGAAACGCGTCGGTGGACTGCGTTAGACGCTTGCGCCATCGCGACCTATTCTCAAGTAAGGATGGGCGAGCGGCACACTTCGGGCTAAACCCAGCTCTGGCTAGTCGGTGCTGATTCCCGCGAATTTTGCTAGACTATTCATACTCTGAGCTGCTCGGGAAGGACTGAGCCATGAAAAGCGCGCCAATAAAATTTGCCTGTATGGTAATGCTGTTATTGATTACGGCGCCCGCAAAGGCATCTGCGAGTCGCGTGTGCGTTATCCAAATCGCACCTGCCGATTACAACAGTCGTCAAGTTCACTCCTATCATTCGCGAGCCCGTCCACGACACCGCCGCTGCTACTATCCGCGTTACGGGTACGGCCAGTACCACTCCGTTCCGCCATATGGTTATTACGTGCGCTTTAGGCGCTATCGGCGCTAAGTCTGCCAGAAACGCGCATTGCAGCGACTCGTTACAGACTGCAGGGGTAATCGGCCTCGGGCCCCCGAGCACAAAAGCCCAGCCGCAATAGCCAGGCTTCCGTTCCCTCATTCCCTGTGATTCTTGCTCGTGACGAGACATCTATGTTTAAGCGGCTAAACTGGGCAACTAGCGGGCAGGCGTTCGACTTCTGCCTGAAGAAATCCAGAGTGTTGAAAATTGGTTGCGGTTAGGGGAGGTGCTCGAAGGGACTGCGTGCTGCTGTCAATATTCGGTGGCGTTCGTGGATGCCATTCAATTGCAGCAGGCGTTTCCTTCTGTCCTGGGATGCCGAATGTCTTGGCAACTTTGCATACCTCCCTGCTATCAACCGGGTTCTCCTTCTTGGCTACATTAGAGATAAGGACGTCCGACGCCTTAAGATGCAGAGGCGACCTTTGGAAACCAGTCGCTGCTCTATCTGCATTTTGGCGGAATCTTTGTGCAATTCCCACTTTAGTAGGGAGAGACGGGTGGGCCTCAGACTGGCAGGAGCGCCAGAACTGTCTGAGCCTCCCACATGGAATCGGCCGGCTGGCAGCAGTACGCGCGGCGACGAGGCAAACCTCTTAGCCCCGCAAATTTGCTATGACATTCGTTCGGGGAGGCGCACGTGCTCTGCAACCACACGATCCACAGGCACCACCATCATTACGGTTGGGACAATACAATCGAGCCGGTCTTGACCGTCGCGCCTGGCGAAACGGTCGAGATCGAGACGATCGATGCCTCTGCCGGCCAGGTGGGTCCTGACACGACGCTCAAGGAGTTTCTCGCTCGGGAGCCGTCCCGCGTGAACCCCGCGACCGGACCCATCTACATCGAGGGCGCGGAGCCGGGTGATGCGATCGCCGTGAAATTCAAGAATTTCCAGCCCTCCGGTTGGGGCTGGACCGCGAACATTCCCGGCTTCGGGTTGCTGGCTGATCAGTTCACCGAGCCGAGCCTCCATATCTGGAAATATGACGCGCAAACTCTCTCGCCGGCCCTATTTGGGCCGGGCGGGGCGGTCCCCTTGAGGCCGTTCTGCGGCACAGTGGGCGTTGCACCCGCAGAGCCCGGACTGCACTCGGTGATCCCGCCGCGCCGGGTAGGCGGCAATCTCGACATTAAAGACAACGCAGTGGGCACGACGCTATATCTGCCGGTCGAAGTCGCGGGTGGCTTGCTTTCGCTCGGCGACACTCATGCGGCCCAAGGCGACGGAGAAGTTTGTGGTACCGCGATCGAGAGCCCGATGGTGGTGGCTGTTGAGGTCGGCTTGATCAAGCAGGCGTGCCTCGCATTTCCGCGCTTCGAGACCAACGGGCCGGTGTCGCATTACCTCGACCAGGACGGCTACTGGGCTGCGACGGGGGTCGGCCCCGATTTGATGCAGGCGGCGCGGGACGCGGTCTCGGGCATGATCGATTGGCTTTGCGCCAGGACAAGCATGGCGGCGGTGGATGCCTATATGCTCTGTAGCGTTTGCGCCGACTTGCGGATCAGCGAAATCGTCGATGCGCCGAACTGGACGGTTTCGCTATATTTTCCGAAAATAGTGCTGCGCTAGGTCCGCCTGGAACTGCCGAGATGATTGTGAATAGCCCTCTGCC
>JBJYXA010000302.1:0-7492 GCA_046259705.1 Caldilineaceae bacterium | reverse complement strand
ACGACGCGAACATGCTGCTGAATCTGCTGAATTTTTTCAGCGGAGGCGGGCTCGCTCAAATGGGCGTCATGGCACTCGGTGTCTATCCCTATATCACGGCCTCAATTATCATGCAGTTGCTCACCCCCATCATTCCTCAATTGGAAGAGCTCAGTAAAGAGGGTGAGCAAGGCAGGACGAGGCTGAATCAGTACACGCTTTGGATGACAGTACCGCTCGCGGTGTTGCAGTCCATTGCGCAGGCCACATTGTTGAGTCGAGACGTTGGTACAGGGCTTGTAGTATTGCCGAATTGGGGATTCAGCCCCGAGAATCTGCTTCCGACAATGACGATCATCGTCGGCATGACCGCGGGCACCATGTTTGGCGTGTGGCTTGGTCAGCTCATCACCGAACAGGGTATAGGCAACGGCGTTTCGCTAATCATTTTTGCCGGCATCCTGTCGTCGGTTCCGTTCCAGATTATGAGGCTCTGGCAACAGCCGGTTCTGCTAGTCGTCTTTATCTTCATCACAGTCGCAACTGTTACGTTGATCGTGTGGGTGCAGGAGGGGCAGCGGCGGATCCCCGTCCAGTACGGCAAGCGAGTGCGCACCATGCGAGGTAATCGCATGATGATGGTCGGCGGTCAGAGCACATATGTACCGCTACGTGTGAACACTGCGGGCATGATCCCGCTGATTTTCGCTCAGAGCTTGTTGATTCTACCGAGCACCGTAGCCAGTTACTTCGTGGTACGTTCGGGGTGGACAGGATCTGTGGCCACGTGGATAGCCGACGCTTTCAGCCCGACCAATTTCCTGTACTGGCTGCTGTACTTCTTATTCACAGTCGCGTTCACGTATTTCTATACGGATGTCATGTTCCGGCAGCAGAATCTGCCCGAGTCGCTGCAGAAGCAAGGGGGCTTCATTCCCGGTATTCGTCCGGGACCGAGGACGGAGGCATACTTGAACGGCGTGCTGTCACGTATTACGCTGGTGGGCGCTCTGTTCCTTGGCTTCATCGCAGTTCTGCCCTACCTTGTTGGCGTAATCGCCGACGGTATGTTCGGCGGGGCGGGTGTGCTTACGGGCTACCGGTCGCTGATTATCAGTAGCGCAGGCCTCCTAATCGTAGTAGGCGTGGTGTTGGATACGATGAAACAAATTGAGGCTCAGTTGATGATGCGCAACTACGAGGGATTCATTCGGTAACTCGCATGGCAGGTGCCTGGAATAGTGCACCGACGAACATCGGGGCGCATCATGCGTCTTCATGCCGCACCTGTGTCCGAATGGATTGTGGTTGTCACGACGTTGGGACCGAGTCATTGATGCCTGCACTTCATTATTCACATCGGCGCGTGCATTCTGCCGTTCGCATGCGCTTCACCGAAATGAGGGTCGATGATGTTCTCGGACAATAAGTGCGTCTATGTGGTGATGCTGGGCGTGCCCGGCGCAGGAAAGGGCACGCAAGCGCGGGTAATTGAGGAGGAGTTGGGGATTCCACAGATTTCTACGGGTGACCTGTTCCGATACAACATCTCAAATGCGACTGACCTGGGCAGGCTGGCTAAATCATATATTGACGCAGGTGATCTCGTGCCTGATGAAGTCACGATTGGCATGGTGAGGCAACGGCTCCATGAGGATGATTGCACCCGTGGCGCCATATTTGATGGTTTCCCGCGCGATCTTAACCAGGCGGTGGCTTTGGATGAGCTCATTGAACCAACCGGCGGTGTCGATGTAGTTCCGTTTATCGATTTGGATGACGATGAGGTCATGCGACGAATGACAGGGCGGCGTGTCTGTCCAAAGTGCGGAAGGACCTACCATGTTGACTACAATCCGCCGAAGGTAGAGGGGACATGCGACGACGATGGGGCGGAGTTGTACCAGCGTGAGGACGACAAACCTGAGACTGTACGCAATCGTCTGTATGTCTATTACAAGCAGACGGCGCCCATCGTGGGCTATTATTTTGCCAAGGGATTACTCGAAGAAGTAGATGGCGCTCAGCCAATTGAAGCGGTAACGGCCGACCTGCATGCAGTCTTGCGCAAGCGGGGTTTGCTGTGGACTGTGGCCGAATAGTAGGAGAAAATGTGCAGTGGCGACCGGTATCCAGAAGCTGCTCGGCGGCAAGAATCGACGATATGTGCGGCGTGAGATGAATCGCCCGCAACGGGCAATGCCCATTCTTAAGAGTCCGCAAGAGATTCAGATAATGCGTGAGGCGGGCCGCATCGTCGCAAAGGTCCACGCCGCTATGCGCGAGGCTATTGTACCTGGCGTCACGACGCGCGACCTGGATGACATCGCCATATCGGTCCTGCAGCGATACAATGCGGCGTCCGCATTCCTTGGATACAGAGGATATCCGGCCAACATCTGCGCCAGTGTGAACGATGAGTTGGTGCATGGGATTCCAAGTCCAAAGACTGAATTGGCAAACGGTGACATCATTAGTGTCGACGTAGGCAGTCAATATCGTGGATTCGTTGGCGATAGTGCATGGACCTACGCAGTTGGCGAAATCAGCGAAGAAGCAAAGGAACTGATGCGCGTCACTGAGGAAAGCCTGTATGCGGGAATAGAACAGGCTAAGCCCGGCAACAAGGTTAAGGACGTCAGCCGAGCCGTCCAACAGGTAGTCGAGGAGAACGGCTTCTACGTCGTGCGCGAGTACACGGGCCACGGCGTAGGAAGACAGATGCACGAGCCGCCCCAGGTGCTGAACTACGTGTCCGGGGATGCGGACGGGGAATATGTGTTGGAACCGGGCCTCGTTTTTGCCATCGAGCCTATGGTACAAGCCGGAACCGCTCGGACGCGTACGCTGAAGGACAAATGGACCGTGGTGAGCGCCGACGGCAGCCTTGCCGCCCACTTCGAGCATACGGTGGCCATCACCAATAATGGGCCAGAGATTTTGACTCTGCCCTGAGTATATGATAAACTGGACAAGTTGCGCCGAGGAGATTCCTGGAGGCAAGTTATGAAGGTACGACCGTCTGTAAAAAGAATGTGTGATAACTGCAAGATCGTACGCCGACGCGGCACGGTCTATGTGTTGTGCAGCAACCCAAAGCACAAGCAGCGGCAGGGCTAAGAGAGAAGAGGGAGAGTCTCCATGGCACGTATTGCAGGCGTTGATATTCCGAGAGATAAGCATGTCTGGATTGCCTTGACCTATATCTATGGTATCGGCAAGAGCAGCAGTTCGGATATTCTGGAAGCCACACAGATTACGCCGACCACGAAGGTGCAGGATTTGGATGAGAATGAAATCATCCGGTTGCGTGAATATATTGATCGCAACTACCAGGTGGAAGGCGATTTGCGCCGCGAGGTGAACATGAACATCAAGCGGTTGCAGGAAATCGGTTGTTACCGCGGGCTTCGCCATCGCCGGAATTTGCCGGTACGCGGGCAGCGCACGCAGACAAATGCGCGTACACGCCGCGGCGCCAAAAAGACGGTGGCCGGCAAGAAGCGTGCCGCTCGCAAGTAGCCTACCGTCCAGCGCGCGGCAGCATATTTTGAGCGAATCGTACGTGCGCGCTTAGTTGTAGTCGTTGGCAGAGTCCAAACAAAATTCGAAGCGAAACAACACGGGTTGATGGCGTTCGCCATACCCGTTGTGAGTAGCCAAGTTTGAGAAGGTAGGAGCAAGGAGATACCGTGGCCCGACCTCAACGGAGACGCGATCGTCGTTCGTCTCGACGCGAAAGAAAACACGTGCCCCATGGGCAAGTGCATATTCAGGCATCGTTCAATAACACAATTATCACGGTGACGGATCTGCAGGGAAATACGCTTTGTTGGGCCAGCAGTGGCAGTAGCGGATTCAAGGGCAGCCGCAAGTCGACGCCTTTCGCTGCACAGTTGGCTGCACAGAGTGTCGGAAATACTGCCCGAGGCGACTTCAGCATGCGAGAGGTCGACGTATTTGTCAAGGGTCCCGGACCGGGTCGTGAGAGTTCCATCCGTTCCTTACAGGCAGCAGGGCTGACGGTTGTTTCGATAACCGACATTACGCCTCTGCCTCATAACGGCTGTCGCCCGCCGAAGAAGCGGCGCGTCTAGGTGGAATAGGTTGGGCTTGGTAGCCCATCGGCGTAGAACTTGAGCACGACGTCAAGGAACAGGACGCAGATCGCCCGCAAGGCGATCTGTAGTCATCGTTGACGCCGGTGATTCGAATCAAAAGGGTTTGCTGGAGGAACAATGGCAAGATATACGGATGCGGTCTGCAAGCTGTGTCGTCGAGAAGAGCAGAAGCTCTTTCTAAAGGGAGAGCGCTGCCTCGGGCCGAAATGTGCCATCGAGCGTCGCAACTATCCGCCTGGCGAACATGGCAAGCAGGCGACTTTCCGCCGCAAGGTTTCAGATTATGGCCGTCAGCTTCGAGAGAAGCAAAAGGCTCGTCGCGTCTACGGAGTGATGGAGAAGCAGTTCCGGCGCTATTTTCGCGAGGCAACTCGCCGCAAGGGGCTTACCGGCACGACGCTACTCGTCATTTTGGAGAGCCGGCTGGACAACGTGGTATACCGTTTGGGATTCGCCGATAGTCGCGCGCAGGCGCGTCAGTTGGTCCGTCATGGTCATTTCGACGTAAATGGCCGCAAGACCAACATCCCTTCCTACGATGTGCGTCCCGGCGACATCATAACAGTACGTCAAACCAGCCGTGGCAACCAGTATTTCAAGGATAGATCGCAGATCATTGAAGGTGCTCGGGCGCCGGAGTGGTTGAGGCTAGATCTCGCTGGTATGAGCGGTTCTATGGTGGTCGAACCGAGCCGCGAAGACATTGAGATTCCGCTCAACGAACAATTGATCGTTGAGTACTACAGCCGGTAAAGATTCCGGTTATTGCCTGCAGTTTTGGAGCCTGAATAGCCATCCATACTGGCTTGGCACGCTACAAATAGCCGCTGCAGACGTTTGCAGATGCAAGAGAGCTGGTGGGCGCCGGCTCCCTTTGCGCTGAGAAGCAGGGAGGGTTGTCTTTGCTTAACATGGTACTACCCAAAATTGAGGTTGAGGCGATATCACAAAATTACGGACATTTTGTGGTTAGCCCATTGGAGAGCGGCTACGGCATTACGATCGGAAACGCGCTGAGGCGCGTGCTGCTTTCTTCGCTGCCGGGCGCTGCGGTTACGTCGCTGCGCGTGAGTGGTATCCACCACGAGTTTTCGTCTATTCCTAGCGTGCGCGAAGATATGACGCGCTTGATTCTGCACGTAAAGCAGATCCGTTTTCATAGTCGCAGTGAGGATCCGGTACGTATTCACGTGGAGGTCACAAACGAAGGGCCAATCACGGCCGGTGACCTTGTCTGTCCTCCTGAAGTGACAGTAGCGAATCCGGATCAATATCTGCTGACGGCGGATTCAAATGACGTGGACCTGGACATCGAGATGGTCGTGGAGACCGGTCGGGGCTACAGTCCTGCAGAAGATCGGCCGCGTTTGCCGCTCGGCGAAATCCCGGTGGACGCTATCTTCAGTCCCGTGCGCAAGGCGGCCTATCGGGTCGGTCGGACTCGTATCGGCCAGCAGACCGACTACGATCGGTTAAATCTTGAGGTCTGGACCGATGGCACGGTTGCGCCTGAAGTCGCTGTGAGACAGTCGGCCGAAATTCTGGTACAGCATCTTACGCTGCTTGCCGGAGCGCCGGTGGTGGAACTGGAACAGCCGGAGGATGAGGAAGAGGGCATTCCCAATCGGATAGCCGAAGCACCGATCGAGGAATTGGAACTCACCGTGCGCGCATACAACTGCCTTAAGCGCGCCGGAATCACCAAAGTTGGTGAGATCCTGAAACGGATGGAAAAGGGCGAAGACGAGATGCTTGCGATCCGAAACTTTGGGCGCAAGTCGCTGGACGAGTTGGTCGATCGTCTGCGTGAGAAGAACTATCTCAACGTGCCCGGTGTGGATTTGAGCGCCTATATGAACGAGGCAGAGTTGGCGAGCGTAGAGTCGGATGAAACCGAAGCCAGTGAGTCCGAGAGCGGTGAACTCGACGAAGTCAATGCGTAAAATAACGGGCGTAGTGCAGTGAACTGCGGCGCGCCTGATGCAGCGGGAACAATATAATGCGACATCGAATCAAAGGTTCAAAGCTAGGCCGTAACGGCGCACAACGCAAGGCGTTGTTTCGTAACCTAATTCGCGAATTGTATCTTCACGAACGGATTACGACGACAGAGGCTAAGGCGCGCGCGATTCGCAGTGATGCCGAAAAGCTGATCACTAAGGCGAAACGTGGACTCGCAGATGACGGCAATCGCGTGCACGCACAGCGTATGGTGGTAGCCTATCTGAACGACAAGTCCGTCGCGCACAAGGTTTTTGAGGACTTGGCGCCGCGCTATACCGGCCGTAACGGTGGGTATACGCGTATCGTTAAGCTAGGCAAACGACGGGGCGACGCGGCTGACATGGCCGTGATCGAACTGGTAGAGGCCGAGGAAAAATAGGACTGACCCGTCGGAATAACCGCTCGTGGGCGCAGAGACGCTATACGCTGCCGGTTTGGTCGCGTATGATGGAACGGACTACCATGGTTTCCAGTTTCAGGTCGGCGTGCCGACGGTGCAGGGGACCTTGGAGAGCGCACTGGCGGCGTTTACCGACCCCGTAGGGCGCGTAGCGGCTGCAGGGCGCACCGATGCTGGTGTACATGCCAACGGACAAGTGATCGCGGTACGGGCCCGGTGGCGGCACGACGTGGTCGAGCTGCAGCAAGCCTGGAACGCGCATTTGCCGCCTTCGATCTGCGTGAGGCGATTGCAGGAGGTACCGGACTCGTTCCATCCGCGCTTCAGCGCTCAATGGCGGACGTATCGGTATCGATTAGTTCAACCAATCGGTGAGCCGGAAACGGGCATGCCGAACCGAGCACCGCTCACAGACCGGTTCTCATGGTTTGTACCGAAGCGACTGGACCTGGACGCGATGAATGAGGCGACTGCGTATCTGGTCGGCGAACATGACTTCGCTACGTTCGGCCAGCCGACGCAGGGCGAGAGTACTGTGCGGGCTCTCAGTGAAGCTTGCTGGCAGTTGGATGATTGTGCTGTACCGGCACTGGATGTCTACCCGGGCTGCAAGCTCGTGTTCACAGTCACGGCGAACGGGTTCTTGCGCCAGATGATGCGTACATTGACGGCAACGCTCGTCGAGGTAGGAGTTGGCAAACGGCAACCAAGGGAAGTCAATTGGTTGCTCGATCAAAGGGACCGCAGCCTGGCGGCGCCGCCGGCTCCTGCTAGCGGCCTTACGTTGGAGAGGGTGCAGTATCCTGGCGGGCAAGGGTTTGTTGTGTAGTGTTCGCCGTCAGATTCAGCGGCCATCGGTGCACAGCGCAATCGATGGCAGAGTGTGGTGATACAAATCCGCGGCGGACCATATCGCGGTCCTCGCGCAAAGGGAATTCTTTAGATTCATAGGAGTGAGCAGCGTGAAGACATATAGTCCAAGCGCCGA
>JBJYXA010000301.1:0-22546 GCA_046259705.1 Caldilineaceae bacterium | reverse complement strand
TGCGGGCGAAGCCACGAATTGGCAGACTACTAGTCGTCGTACTCATACTCAGTCTCGTATTGGGCGCCTGTGGCGGCGGAACTACGGGTTCGACCTGGTTTAATCTCCCATCGGTCAAGCTGGCCATGAACGACAACGGGACTGCAAAGATCTATGGTATTCCACTGAACCAGGTGATCCTGGATCCGTCCGTCATTCAGATGCTGCAATCCGCCGATGTCCAGCGTCTAGAGGCGCGCATCGGCTATAACGGCATTCACGTGTACCTCAACGGCGAAGATATGCCCTATATCGCGTGGGATGCGACTTCGACCGAAAATCTGCAGTCGGTTCTCAATTCATTGCCACCCACCGTTCTCCCCAATGGAGCGATGATTGCGAAATACCTTCCGTGGTTGCGTAAGATCGGGCTCGGCGTCAAGCTGGATTTACCACCCGCGGATATGAACATAGCCAATTGGTCTGGGGAGACCGCAGTCACGCCGGAGAGCCCTGAAGCAACCACTATTGGTCCGCTCGTCATCGGTAGTCTCGTGTTCGACGACAACGGTGAGGCGATTATCGAGGGCATCCCGGTATCGCAGTTGGAACAATCCATGGGTACGACGCTGCCGTTGCGTCTGGATGCAGGCGTGCTTGCTATTCTGGATGCCATCGGCGCCGATTCGATAAAGATTGCTACGCAACCAAACGGTATCGACATTTTCCTGAATGAAGACCAGCTACCGGGCATCGCATACGATTCCGCTTATCTGGAACGCACCATTCCCTATATCAATGCGTTTGTAACCGACCCGGCCATGGCTGACCTGCTCGATCAATTGATTCCCCAGCTTCCAGGTGCGGATGTACAGGTAGTTGTGTCGTTTACCGGCGAACCTGCCGTCGCGACCGATTTGGGGTCCATTACGTTGGTAGCATCTGAAGATGGCTCATTGAGGCTGGAAAACAACGTGCCGCTGCCTGCCGCAACGCTGCCGTCCGACATGCTCGCCAACCTGCAAAAGGCTAACGTACAACAACTCGGCGTCAACATGTCTGGTGACACCCTTGCCATAACCGCCAATGGACAAGTCTTGCCGACCATTTCCATTAGCGAAGATTCAATGGGAACGCTGGCGGGTCTAGTCGGACCCATGGCCGGTGTGGATCCGTCTCTGATCACCGAAGGGGTGAATGTCCTTCGAAACCTCGGCCCTGACGTCAAGCTGGACCTGCCGGCCGCGGAGGGCGCTGAGCCTATCGAGATTCCTGAGCAGCCGGACTTGACGATGAAGCCTGCCCAAATCGGCGACGTCAACGCACCCACCATCCAACTGTCCGCTAAGTACGGTCCCAATGGCTTCACCGAGATAGGTGGCGTCTCGAGCGATACGCTCGACACGCTGGGCATCGCGCTGCCGACCCTGCCGCCAGACGTAGTGAATCTACTGACCGAACAAGGTGTCGGAGAGGTCCAGTTGGTGGTCGGCGACGGTGCCTTACACGTCATTACGGATGGTGAGACAGCGCTGACCGTCAACTATGATACGGACTCGTTGCAAGCGGCGCTCGACATCGCCTCGCCGTTCCTCGGCGAGGATTCACCGCTGAATCAGCCGGTGATGTCCCGCTTTATCGAGGAACAGCTACTGCCCATTCTGCCTGCGGCGAATGTCGTGATCAGACTCGAGCTTGAGTAGCGTCAACAGCGTGAGACAGTCAAATAGGTAGATCCAACCGCTCCGGTCATGCAACCGGAGCGGTTTCACGTTCGGCGTCGGCCGAGAACTCGTGTGCGCTGAGCCCTGCGGCGATCAAACCTAGAACCACCCAGTTCCACGTAGCCAAGTCCGGCAGCGCCGAGAATGCGTCCACCTGCGCATGGGCAAATGCAGCGGCTAATCCTGCTATCAAACCGTACGCGGGCCAACTGGGGGCCGTCTCTTGGCTCACCATGGCCTTGTACACACTTCGCGTGATTACGGCGAGCGCAGCAACCAACCAAACCACAGCCGCCAAGCCGCCTGTTGACGCATATTCCAACCAAACGTTGTGCGGGTGTAGTAAATTCGGATCCAAGGATGATCCGATGGGAATATAAGCCGGAAATCGCCACCAGAATCCGTCCGGACCAACGCCGGTCAGCCAATAGTCGCGCACGAGGCCGGCAGTGTTGCGCCACAACTCCCAGCGCTGTTCAACCGTCTCGCTATTTCCCAGCCTTCGCCAAGAAAAGCTGGCCAACGCAAGCCCAACCATGATTGCCAATGCCAGGATGGACAGCCCGGCAACCCTGTATGTCGTCCCATGCGTTCCGTTTCCAGAGCCGCGTCTACGCGCACGCGGTATCGCCAACAGGCTCAAAATTGCAACGCCCGCGGGCAGGCCGAGCAGCAGTGCGCCACGACTTGCGGTCAGCAACAGCGCCAGTCCGCAGATTGCAGCCAGCATCGCAAAGAGCACACGTCTCCAACTAGTGAAGAAGACGGCCAATCCCAGGGCTGCGAACAGGGTGCGTAAGAGGTAGAGAGCGGCGTGATTTGGCGAGAAGTATGGCCCGGCAAGCCGGCGCACGGCGTCTGCCTCGGTCCCCCCACCGCGCAGCCAATCCACCAACCCCAAAGACGCGGCAGCAACGCCACCGGCGACCAATGCAATGACGACGGTCCGGCGTTCTCTGCCGGATGCAGTGAAACTACGTACGGCCCAGAATAAAACGAGCGGCGTAAAAACCATCTCGACCACGCCGGCGGCATAAGCGGGCCAATACCATACACCCAACGCGCTGAACGCGACCACGACCACCCACGTTGCCGCCAGTACGTCCCATCTGTCTATCGCCGGTCGGCTCCTGGCACTCTGACGCACGAGCGCGGGTACAAGGCAGATTGCCGCCGCAGTCATGGGCGCGATCGCCAAAGACGTATCACCGAGTTGGATGTCTTTGTGCTGGAAATAGAAAGGCAGCACAGCGGCCGCCAGCCATAGGCCATGCAAAGGTCTTGCTGTGATCAGCAAGGCCGCAGCCAACCAGCACGCAACGATCAGCGGAGGCCATACGGCGAAGAAATAGGTCAACAATAGCAGTGCCCACATGGCTGCCTGTACCGCCGGCGCAAGCGCGACATAGGCTTTTCGCCAGCGAACCCGCGGTAGAATGCGCCAGGCAGCGCGTAGCCTCCACAGGCAGAGGAGCGCAGCAGTCGCCAATAGCGCCCAAATCAGAGCATGGCGCGACGGATCCTCGCCCGCGACAATGCGATCCTGTACGCTACCGCTCGCCCATTCGGAAATTTGGATGGCCAGCCCTTCGTCCAGCGAGAACCCCCACACCGGATCGCCGGGCGGAGCGAGCGGCTGATCCACCGCCCAGGCCATTGCTGCCATCCATGGCCATGAGTCGTAGGCGAGGTCGAGCGCCCTTGTGGCAAAGGCCCGCTGATTAGCGTCGCTCACCGCTCCCCATGGAGAATTGACTTGCCGATTCCAACCAAAGCGTGCGGCGATGAGGGGCGTTTCGCCGTCTCCTGCACTCACCATTGCGCGCCGAACCAGAGCTGCGCGCTGGAAATTGAGCGCGTCCCGCCGTTGAGCGGTATCCTCTGGCGTGCGGCCAAATCCCAGGGGCTGCAGAGCTACAGCGTCGAGCGAGGAGGCAGAGCCCGCCGCGTACATTCTCTGCAAGAAGTACGCCTCGTCCATGGCGAGATGGCCGCGATCGGCCGTCGGCGCCAATGCTCCGCTAATGATCACCGCATCGGGGTCGGCTCTTCTGACGGCCTCGGCCGCTAGGCGGATCATCTGTGCATATTCAACCGGATTGATCCAGCGAGCGCCCCAGTGAGGCGCGATGTTCGGCTCGTCCCAGATTTGATAGAAGCGCACCTTATCCCCGTACCGGGTCGCGAACTCGCCGGAGAAACGCGCAAAATCCTCCAGGTCAGCAGGGGGTGCAAGCGCGTTGCCCTCGCCGGAGTTGTCGGCGGCCACACGCGCCCAGGCGGGCGAACCATCGAGTACGATGACCGCCTCCAGCCCGCTCTCCTCGATTCCTAGCAGGATGCGGTCCGCCCACTCCCACCGGTAGACTCCCGGTTGCGTCTCTATCTGGTCCCAGCCGAATCGTTGGCGTACCCAGCCAAAACCATGCGAACGGAGCCACTGCAACCGTTCAGACAATGCGTCGTCGTCCTCGTATTGTTCGAGAGCTACGTTGATGCCGGCGAAGGGAAGTGCATAGACGGCCGAATCGGGCGGTGGTAAGGGATGCAGGGTGCCCGCGCCTGCTTCTCTTTCGGCGCGGGTCTGTAACAGGACGGCCGTGGCAATGCCCCATAATGCCACGTAGAGGAGAGCAAGTCGAGCGGCGGCAAGACCGGTGCGAAGCCGGTTTTCTGTGCTTCGCGATCCCGTCACGCCGCTATCACTAGTCGCCACCGTAAGTTCGTTGATGCCACGCTGGAGGGGTCAATCCGAGGACGATAATTCGTCGATGTGATGCTGCAATCGCACAAGAATTGACTTTTGGGTTTGGTACTCGGCTGCCTTGCGGTCATATCCGGCCACGTCGCCCAGTTCAAACAGGTGGCGGAGCTGGTGGAGCAGGCTGTGGATCTCGAAGACACTACGTTCCCAGTCCCTGGCCACAAAACGCACGTCGCGCGGTAGCCCGTCCAGCTCCACAGATGACTCAAACTCGCGCAACCATTGTTGCTCAGTGTCGAGGTCGATCGGCGCCGATATGCGCGGCGCAAACTCGCCTGGAGGAGGCGCGATAGAAGGCTCAGGCGCGGCGTCTTCTTCACCGTCGGGCGAAAAGACAAATCCGCTGTCCGCGTTCAGCCATAATACCGGTGTGCCATAGCTAAAGTCTCCCGGGTTTAGCGCATAGAGACTGGTACGCGCCAGCGCAACAGCTGCGTCGATGGCCCCGGGGCAACTGCCGGAGACCAGCTCTTCGTAAAGAAATTGTGCAAACTCAATGGCAGAATCATCGCGTATTTCGTTCTGCATCGCGATCACCGCAGGAAGCCCGGCCTGCAGCAACTGCGTGGCCACATTGTGGAAGCGGTGCGTGTCGGAGCTGAGGCCGGCGAGACAGGCGTTAAGGAAAGCCAGCTTCACCGATGGTGTCCGCTCGAGCGTAGCACGTAGAGATGCGGATGACACCATGCTTGGCTGATCCCGGCGCCACAGCGCAATCCCATGCGGATCGCCGTGGGTGATGACGTGTAACAAATCGGGTTGTCGGACATCAATCTCACGGCGCAGATCTATGATCGAGAAACGGCCGGTCAGCATAGAAACCTGCACCTGGTCGGGGCCGAAGCGATCCAAAACCTGCGTCACCCCCGTGATCTCCGTGTTGGCGTCGATTTCGCCGCTGGGGTCTTCCGGCGCCGCCAACAGCACTCGCAGTGGCCACGAGATTTGCAGCGATCGAGGCGGTCCCACAAAGCGATGCAGGTTCTCGACGCGTACTACGGGCGTACGGCCATTGGCAGCAAACGCCTGATTTCGGTCTGGATCGTACAGCGCTTCCCATGGCAATGCGGCCACAGCCGGGGGATGCAACGCCAAGCGCAGCCGTAGCCCGTAGATACGATGTTGGTCGAGGTCCGCTCTGGCTTCGATCCAGAGGTCGCGCACGCCGTCCTGCATGACGTGCTCGAATAGTTCACTGCCTGCTCGGATCAGTAGCGCTTCATCCGGAATGAAGATGGTGTCTTCCATCTTCGCGACATGTGTCCGCCAGGTTTCCTGAAAGATATCGGCCGCGAACGTTCCCTCCGCGGTCTGTTGCCGATAGTGCGTTGTCAGCGAATAGGGCGCCGTTCCGCCACGCACAGTGATATCGAAGTTCTGGAAGTTGCAGGCGGTCATGTTTGACAGGGGGCCAAAACGGCTCTTAGAATGATTTTCGCTACCATAGCACGATGGCTCGGCGCGGTCAAAACGGCGCGCCAGAATGTTTACGAGTGCGGCCTGGATGAATTGGCGCCAGTACTCGCACGACAGGTCTCTGCTCGATTGGCAGGCAAATGGCAATTGTAACCGACGACAAACGAAAATCCGAGGCCACGTGGACCGCATGGGCGCAAGCACGGCTCGCCCTGCTGGCAAGCGAAGTCGGCCGGCGCCTCAGTTCCATGGCTCGCGTGCAGCGGCATGCGCCCGTGGACTATCGCGACCGGATCAGCGTGGCAACCTGGCTTGTCGTCATCGGGCTGGGCGGCAGCTTGCTCGTCGAACTGCCTTCGGTTGTGTTGCACGCATGGGCCTTTGGTTCGCCGATCTCAATCCCATTCACCGGTGTGGTATGGTTCGTCCTTTTTCTAGCCGCGTTGGCCGCGGCGGGAACACAGAGCGTAATCAGTGTGCATCCCTCACTGTCCGGACATCACGGCGCCGGTCGTTTGGCAACCTGGCCCTTTTGGGCGCTGCCTATGGCGTTGGTGAGCATCGCCGCGGTCATGGTGCCGCTCGCGCCTGGCCGAGTGATTCAGGTGCTCGGGCTGATTGTAAGCGGCGCAGTGATTGCCTTGGCCTATTCTGGTCTGTACGCCACCGTGGACACGGGCGTCGCCGGATCTCGGCGAGCTCGTTTGTTGTTGGATACCCTTGCCTATAGCAGCGGGCTGCTCTTGTTCCTGTTCGTCTATCAAACTCGTACGCGCAGCCTGCTGTCGGGTACATTGATCGCACTGATCGCCACACTGCTCTCACTCGAGATTTTGCGCACCGCGGCGCCCCGCCCGATTACGGCTCTACTCTACAGCGGCATCGTGGGCCTGATTCTGGGTCAGGTTACGTGGGCGCTCAACTACTGGGTTCTTCCTGGTATCACTGGCGGTCTGCTGCTCCTGCTGATCTTCTATCTGCTGATAGGAATCGCGCAACAAGGATTGCAGGAAAGATTGACCAGGCGAGTACTCGTCGAGTTCGGCATATTCGCGCTCGTGGCGTTGGTACTGATTGCGTGGGTGGGTCCGGGACTGAGTTAACGTGCGGCCGCCGTTCGATATTCCTCGGCCGCTGCCAGTAGTCGTGCGGAGTTGCCCCGCCAGACGTCGCGTTCTGACGGCGTCTCCACGATGCGCAACAGTACGTCTGTCAGCATACGGTTGATAGGCGTTCTTACGCCCACTTCGTTCCCCTTACGTACGACTGCACCATTCAGCCACGATACCTCACTCTTAGTGCGGCCGCTCTCCAGATCGATGTAGAGGCTGGGCATTTTACCGCCGCGCGCATCGCCGACAGACTTGCGCAGTGCACGGCGCAGTACCGGTACGGGCAGAGTTCGGATCAGCGGCGCGAGCAAACTTACCGGATAGCTGCCGAAGTTCACCGGCGAGATTCGGGCAGCCTTGACCGTGGCCAACGCCTCGCGCCATGCTTTGATCTCCAAACCAGCTAACTCCTTGTCGGCGAAGAGTTGATGTGGCGCCATGTCCAGGATGGCGCATGAAGCGTTCCCTACCATATTCATCAGGAGCTTAGTCCATTTCAGACTTGGCGCGTTCTGGTATTCCGTGACGGAGAGGCCCGCATCAGAAAAAGAAGTCACTGCCGCGTCAAAAGCTGCTGAGGACACCGCGGGATGCCAGCGGCTTAGGCCGACACCGTAGTCTGACTTTTCCACGTGGGCATAGGCAGGGCCAAGCGTGGAGACCGGCGTAGCGATGACGCCTGCCACAACGCAGGCGGCGCCAAATGTTTCAGCGATCCGTTCCTCGTTGCCCACACCGTTCTGCAGCGTGACGATCGTGGGACACGTACCGTTGCCGAGCGCCGACGCCAAGTCCTTTGCCGCTTCGGCCGTGTCATAACTCTTAACGGCCATCACGATATAGGTAAAGCTCGTCGCAAGCGCCAACGCTTCCTCGAAACTCGTAGCAGCCGTCACCCCGGGGACTACCCGATCACCCTCCTCATCACGAAGTCGCAGTCCATTTTTCGCCACGGCAGCGGCGAACCGTGGCCTCCCAAGCAACGTCACATGATGACCAGCCAGCGCGAGTTTCGCGCCTACGAAGGTGCCAATGGATCCGGCCCCTATGACCAGGATATTCAAGCTAACCCCTCATCTATTGTGTGGAACTGTAGGTGATGGTCGCGGGCGGGGGTACGATTCACGCCAGAACGCGTTAGGGTATGAGCGTGCGCGTCTCAATGTCGTACAGTCCGTATGCCATCGCCAAGAATTCTATTGGGTGCCGGCTGGGGATGCCGGTACCATGGTCCATTTGCCAGCGGCAGGTTTCCGAATCACAGGCAGAATACCGCACTTCCGACGACTGTGAAAGGACGAAATCAAAGAGGTCCGCGCCTACAGCCATACCAATATCGTATTTTTCCTTCTTGTAGCCATAGGTACCCGCGATTCCGCAGCAGGCCGCGTGGCTCTCCGGTAACCTGAGGTCGGGAATGAGCGACAGGATTTCCAGGGCCGGCTTGCCTACGCGGTGTGCGCGCATCTGGCACGGCGCATGATAGGGCACCGTCAAGTCGATGTTGTTGAAGTTCGTAGGCAATTCGCCTGCCTCGTGCAGCTCACGCAACCACTCGAAGATATCCCACGTGCCCATCTTGAGCGCCATCGCTCCCTCGTCGTGCATATCCAGCAGCTCGGGCGCCTCCTCCTGCAGGGTCAGCGTGCAACTCGTACTTGTTCCCACGATGGGAATGCCAGCCTGCGCAAAACCGGCCAGATGCGCTACGTTATTGCGATGGTACTTGGCCGCGGCCGTGAACTCACCGTTGCTCAGCATGGGAAGGCCGCAGCAATTCTGTGGCGGTACGATCACCTCATAGCCGCAGTGCTCCAGGACGGCGACGGCCGCTTTGCCCACGTACGGCTCGTAATACATGGTCGCACAGCCGTGATAGTACACGACTCTCTTATCGGACTTCAGTCGTTCACTGGCTGTACGTTTCATCCACTGGCCAAATGTGCCGTCCGTGCTCCAGTGTGGCAGGGGCGCATCCCGCGCGATGCCCATGACCTGTTCGGCGAGGATGCGGCTTACGGGGTTGTGCAGTCCAAAGTTCGCCAGGGGAGCAACGTAGCTTCCCACCTTGCCCATTAGCTCGTTGCGACCAAGCAACCGGTTACGAACAGGAATACCTTTCTCCTGGGCGATCTGCGCTCGCGCCCGCGCGTTCAGCTCGGCAATGCGCACGCCCGTAGGACATACTTCATTGCATACCCGGCAACCGGAACAATAGTCAACCGAATGGTCGGGTGAATGAGGCTGGTCATTTTCGCGGAACCGTTGTGCCTGGGGCCCGGCATATTTGGGGCCGGGAAAAAGATCCGTCACTGCAGCGACCGGACAGTAGCTCGTGCAGATATTGCATTTTATGCATGCGTCCAGTGAATGGTCCACAGACTGCCACGAAGTACCATGCATAACTTCACATCCAATCCTAATTGGTTGCGGGGGTTAGGCTGCGTGGTGGAGCAGGGCGAGCGTCGCGGCGCGTCCCGTCGCTAGCGCCAAGCCTTCCAAGCTGCGTTCTCGTATGGAATCCGCATGGGCGAGCAGGCCTCCTGCCGCCCAAAGGTTACTGTACAGCACCTTCTTGTTTGCGTCGACCGGCTGAAAGCTATCATTCACGGTCACGCCGGCTTGGAAGATAGGTTGCCCGCGCGGATCCAGGAACTCGGATCGAATCCACTCGCTGCGCTTGTCGGGCGCACTCAACGGCAGAGCAAACACGTCCTCGCTAAGTCGCCCGGTAGAGCTTCCCGTGAATCCGCCACCCAGGATTCCGCCAGTTGCCAGGAAGAATTTGGATGCTCGATGTCGTAGGGGGCGGGCACTTGTTTCCGTCTCCACCCATCGGATCTCATCGCCATCAGCGTGGAAACCGATGACCTCCATGCCTGCTTCGACTCGCACGCCCAGCGTTTCTAGCCGTGCTACCAGCGTTCGATATAGACGAATGCCGGGTACGCTGGGCGGAAGCGTTGGAATTTCGAAGACGTCGGCGCCGGAAGCTTGCCGCAACGCCGCCATCGAGTCGGAGTGTTTGTCGAGGCCTACGATGGCGGGCAGAGCGATCCGTTCGCCTCCTTGCAGGTGCGTGGAAATTTCAGCGGCCACGCGCCGGACTGTGTTCGCATCATCCAATGCTCTGGCAAGCTGAACGGTGTTGAAGTCCCGGCGATCGGTAACCGTACTGACGGGAATGTGCGCAGCGCGCGCCTGGAATCCCTGCTTGGACAGATTCGACGCAATCAGTTCCGGAAAGAAATCGCGCATGCCGTCCAGGCCGACTACAAGAATGGGAGCTTGCCGTCCCAGATCGCCCGCGGCCTGCGCGTCGGGCGACAGAAACGTTGGACGCCGCGCCCCTGCCGGCGACGGGAGCCATGTGTTCGCGTCGCTCAAACCATTTGCCGTGGATGCCGCATACGCCACCCCGGAGCTTGCGGCTACTTCCCGGAACCACACAAGCGCATCGCGAATTCCATCGGCGCCAACCAGCGAATATGGATGTGGCGGAGCCAGCCGGCTAACTTCGGCGATCGGCTGCTCTACGGCCTTTCCGCCAGGTGTGTATCCGAGCACGTCGATGGTTCCCGCCGACCAGTGCAGGGCGCCTAACCCCTTAGCAATTACCTTGACGCGACTGCCCGCCTGCGCCGCTGTCAGCGCTGCGGTCAGCCCAGTGAGCCCCGCGCCGATCACGAGGATGTCATGCATGGGTCTTGACACCTGTCTCCCTATCCTCTTTTTCCGGCATCCCGGCGTCAGAGATTGGATTGTACTGGTAGAACTCTGTCATGGGGCCTTGCGCGTCCTGCTCGGGCAGGTGGTCGGCGTTCATCACACTGAGGTAGATAAGCTGGTCGAGCCGCTCCTGGCGCAGTTGCTGCCCCCACAAGATAGGCGTAATACCTTTCCAACGTTCTTGCAGGAAATCACGCAAGAGCAGGTTCGGTTCCAGCGCAACGCGCGGAGAAGCCGCATGCCGGTCCA
Organism: Caldilineaceae bacterium; assembly: GCA_046259705.1. Lineage (GTDB taxonomy): Bacteria > Chloroflexota > Anaerolineae > Caldilineales > Caldilineaceae > JASGTU01. The sequence continues at coordinate 11,573 of JBJYXA010000301.1, read as the reverse complement.
CTGCCCCCGACGAAGCGTACTCGGGTGACTGGATACGCGTGACGTCCCAGCTCTTGGCGTCTCCTGCTCGATCTGGCTGGTCCGCTGGATCTTTGCGACTGCGAATCGCGTTCTCGTGAAGCACCCCGACTGCACGATACGTACAGAATCCCCCCTGACAGGGACCCATGCCGAGGCGTACGTCACGGCGCAGGTCGTCCAACGTTACCGTGGGATTCGTGGCGACTGCGGCTTCCAACATGGCGCGCGTCACCAATTCACATTCGCAGATTAAGTCTCCCTGCATCTGCTCTTCTTCGATCTCGTGCAACCGGTGGCCGAGCCAGTAGTGGCCTTGTTCCACGCCGGGTACAGCCGTCGTAGCAGTACTACACGGGCGGTTGACGCCCAGCTGCTCACAGGCCTTGTCGACCGTGTACTCTGCCATCAGGCGGAACGTGGTCCATTTCCCGCCCGTAATGGTAAGGAACCCTTTCACGCCGTCCCGTTCCGCGTGGTCCAGCAGTGCCAGCGCCCGTGTGGCATCGCGGCTGGCTCCAGAGAAATCTTCTTGATACAGCGGCCGCACGCCCGCCCACGCGCGCAGTACACGGGCGCGACTGATGTTGGGCACCATTTTGTCGCCCTCGTCCAGCATGCGCTGCACTTCCCAGGGCTCGATCACCAGTCGTTCGGGATCTGTAACCTGCGTATCTGTGGTGCCGATGACGGCCACTGTGTGCGTGGGGACGATGATATCGCCGTCCGAAGGCATTTTGCAGCGATTCAGAACAGTGTTCACCACGCGATGGTTCATAGCCACCATCACGCCCTTGCCTGGCAGTATCGTAACCGGAATCTCTGCCATTTTGGCGATCTGACCGCTCCACGCACCAGCCGCGTTGATCACCATATCGGCCGTGATGGTGATTTCCTCGTCGTGCACCATGTCGCGCACAACAGCTCCGGAGACGCGGCGCCCGTCCGCCGTATTTTCGATGACTATTCGTACCACTTCGTGGTAGGTAAGCACGCGCGCCCCGGCCTGCACGGCTGCCTGCGCGGTCGAGTGCGCGGCTAGGAAGCTATCTGCGGAACCATCCGGTACCTCGAAGACACGGCTGATGCGCGGTTCGAGCAAAGGCTCGCGCCGCAGCGCCTCCGCCACCGGGATCTCGGTACACGGCAGCCCCATGGAAGTACACGCTGCCTTGAACCGGTCCGGGTAGTCTCCTTCGTCTTCCGGCGTCACCACGAAGAAGCCGCCGGTGTCCTCAATACAGTGCGCATGGGTCTTACGCAGAACGCCGTTCTCCTGAATGCATTCTTTGGCGCTGACAGGATCTTTGACGACATATCGGCCCCCACTGTGCAGCAAGCCGTGATAGCGTCCCGTGGTACCATGCGTAAGGTCCCTCTTCTCCACGAGCACGACGCGAAAACCCCGCAGCGCAGCATCCCAGGCGACGCCGGTGCCCGTCGAACCTCCCCCGATTACGAGAACCTCGGTTTCGATTGTTTGTTTTGCCTGGTTCATTCAGGGTCTTCCATCTCGGTTGAGTGGCTTTGCAGTTGCCTGTTTATTGTTCTTCGATTAGCGCCCGCACTTCTTGCCCCGTACTGCAAGCAAGAGCAGCGCATGCCAGGCTCTCACACTTGTCCATGGAGACAGTTCGAATCGCTTGTTTGACGAGAGGTACGGCCGGCAGCGGTGCGCTCAGCTCGCGAACGCCCAAGCCCACCAGCAGGGGAATTACGGCCACGTCACCGGCAATCTCACCGCAAAGTGAGACTGGGCGGCCGTGCGCCTTGCCTGCGTCACACGCCATCTTGATTAGGCGCAGCACTGCCGGATGCAGCGGGTCAGCCATGCGAGCAACTGTGCTATTGGTGCGGTCGGTTGCCAGCACGTATTGGGCCAAATCATTGGTGCCGATGCTGAGGAAGTCAACCATCGGCGCGAGATTGTCTGCGATCAGCGCGGCGGAAGGAACTTCAATCATGATGCCAATGGGGATATGGTTCTGTCCCCTCGGCAACTCCCCAAGTATGCGCAGCACCTCACGCACTTCTTCAGCGCTGCTAATCATGGGCAGCATGAAGCGTACTTCTACTTGTCTGCCCGTTGCCGCACGCATTTCATCTGCGGCCGACTGCAAAGCCCGGTATTGTGCTCGCAACAGGTTCGGCTGTTCAATTAGGAGTCGAACGCCGCGCAAACCGAGAAAAGGGTTGTCTTCGTGGCGGAGCGGCAAGAAGCGAACCGGTTTGTCGCCGCCCGCGTCCAGTGCACGCACGGTTAGGTGATCATGGGTCTGCTCGATAAACTTGGCATACACTTCCCTTTGTTCGTTCTCGGACGGTGCGGACGATCGACCGCGAAACAGGTATTCCGTTCGCAGTAACCCGATACCATCGGCGCCAGAGTGTGCTGCGCTTTCGACTTCCTGAGGACTGTTCGCATTGCCGCGCACGGGTATCGTGAGACCATCCAACGTCACGGCTGGCTGCTGGGCCCTGTCATTTGCCGTGGCCTGTGTCTCCAGATAGTCAGAGCGACGCTGCTTCATCCGTGCGATGCCGGCATCAGATCTACCAACCTGAAGCTCGCCTGCGTTGCCGTCGACCACAGCAAGCTGGTTCGGCCGTAGCTCCAGCACTTGCGATCCCAATGCACAAACGAGCGGGATGCCGAGGCTGCGCGCAAGAATGGCAGAGTGTGCGGTCGGTGTGCTGTCCGCCAGCGCAATACCGACAACGACGCCTGAGGAAAGCTGGGCGAGATCGCTTGGTCGCAGGTCCTCTGCCACGAGGATCGTGTCCGGTGGAAGTTCGTTGAGAGACACCGGATCCACTGCCGCGTCCAGGTGTACCAAAAGTCGCTGACCTAGGTCGATAATATCCGCTGCTCGGCCGGCAAAATACTCGTCGTCAAACGAACGGAAGAGATCGCCGAGTTCTTCCACCACGTCGTGTGTTGCTACTGCGGCCGTATTTCCGTTTTCGAAAATGCTGGCGTGAATCGACTTGCTCAGCGAATCATCGTGAAGCATCATGCGATGAGCAGAAAAGATCTCAGCGACCACCGATGTCGACCGGCTGCATAGCTCGCCGAGTTCGGCGTCGACCTTTTCTTGTGCCTGCAGGAACGCAGCCCATTCCTCGTTTGGATCGCAAGGGGTAGTTGAGTCCTCTTGCCGCGGCAAGTGATAAGCGGAACGGTGTATTGTAATGCCGCCGATGGCTATGCCGGGCGCCGCCGGTAACCCTGAGAATGACTTCATGCGTATCTGACCTATGACGGACATTCAAGCACATCGCGCAGCGCGGCGATGGCTTGTTCTGCATCCGACCCTTTGGCCGAAAGCAGTATGACGTGACCCGTGCGTGCCTGCAATTTCATAATTTCAAGGATGCTCTTCAGATTGATGGGCGGAGAGGACAGCGTCAGATTGCGCGCCGTCGTCGTTGCGTCAAAGCGATTGGCCACGAACGCAAGGTTCTTTCCCACGCGCAAATGGATGCCTTGCGGGTGGATCACGGTAACCGTGGTGGTCAAGGGAGCTGTCACTTAGCTGGCACCAATCATGTATGCGCCGCAGCTTACCGCGTTACTTTGTCAAGGCAACGCACTGCTTCCGCAGCTCGGTTCACGTCCTGCAAACTGTGCTGCAGACTTGCCTCGAGTGCTGCGATAACGGCGCCTTCCACCAGCGGCGCATTGCTGATCAGGCACACCGATTGCATCTCTTCCGGCAAAAACTCGATTGCCGTTTCGGCGCTGAGTACGGCGCTGCCAAGGTCCACTAGGAGTAGAACGCCGTCCGAATTCCAATTTGCTTCGATCGCGTCGCGAATGCTCAAGGCATCCGTACCGATCCGGTAGCCGCCCTCGCCGTCGGGAATGCCGCCAACCGCACCGATGGACACCGGCGTCTGCGTCATCTCCACAGCAAGCTGCAACACGCCCTGCGCAATATCCCGGCAATGCGATACAAGGATCAACGAGATCACGCGTTCACCGATCCTTGTTCCGGCATGTTGATTGCGCTTCTGTCCAGATCATACTACCCATCCGAACGTTCTGGTGACGGCTCGCTTCCAACCGGCATAGCCTTGCTCGCGTGTGGATTCATCGGCCATCGGCAGCCAGCTCCTATCCAAGCTCCAATTTGCTCGCAGAGCGTCCTCATCGTCCCAAAATCCTACGGCGAGACCTGCCGCATACGCCGCACCAAGACTGGTCGTTTCGGATACCTGCGGTCGAATCACTTCGACTCCGAGCACATCGGCCTGGAACTGCATCAGAAAGGCGTTGGCTGTCGCGCCGCCGTCGACCTTCAGGCTTTGCAGCGCAACGCCACTGTCAGCCTCCATAGCTTCCAGCACTTCTCGCGACTGATAGGCGATAGACTCGAGCGCGGCGCGTACGATATGCGCGCGGTTCACGTATCGGGTTAGCCCGACGATGACGCCACGAGCGTCGCTCCGCCAATAGGGCGCGAATAGACCGCTGAATGCCGGAACCAGATAGCAGCCGCCGGCATCCGGTACGCTCAAAGCAAGCGATTCTGACTCCGACGCGTGGTCGATCATCCTGAGTTCGTCGCGCAGCCATTGTATCGTCGCACCGGCCATGGCGATAGAGCCCTCCAGCGCGTATACGGGCGCCTGATCGCCGAACTGGTAGCAGACGGTTGTGAGCAGACCGTTCTGGCTGTGCACGATCTCCTCACCGGTGTTCAGAAGCATAAAGCAGCCGGTGCCATACGTGTTCTTCGCTTCCCCGGGGCTAAAGCAGGTCTGGCCAACTGTCGCGGCCTGCTGATCGCCGAGGTCGCCACAGACTGCTACTGCGCCACGAAGCGGCCCATCGTGCCGTGTCATACCGTAGAAGGCCGGATCGCTGCTCGGTCGAATTTCCGGCAGTATGCTTCGCGGTACACCTAGAATACTGAGCAGCTCATCATCCCACTGCAGCGTCTCCAGGTTCATGAGCATGGTACGGCTGGCGTTGGTTGGATCGGTGATATGCTCTCCGCCGGTCAGCTTCCAGATCAGCCATGTATCGACATTGCCGAATAACAGATCTCCCGACTCCGCGAGCCTTTGAACGCCCTCCACATTGTCGAGCATCCAGCGAATCTTGGGACCGGAGAAATAGGTCGCCAGCGGAAGGCCGGCTTTGCGGTAGAAGACCTCCTCGTGCCCGTCCTCGTTCAAGCGGCGGCAAATGCCGTCCGTGCGTGTGTCCTGCCACACGATCGCGTTGCACACCGGTTCGCCACTGCGGGCGTCCCACAAAACCGCTGTTTCCCTCTGGTTGGTAACGCCGATAGCTGCAATGTCGCCCGCAGTTGCGCCGGCATTGTCCAGCGTTGTCTCGATGACCTCGCAGGTTCGTTTCCAGATCTCTAGCGGATCGTGTTCAACCCAACCGCTCTTTGGGAATATCTGTTCATGCTCGCGTTGATCGTAAGCGACCACATTGCCCGCATGGTCGAACAACATGAACCGTGTACTTGTCGTCCCTGAGTCCAGCGCACCGAGATAAGAGGCCATTTCTCACTTATATTTTCTTGTTGCCGTGTCTGCTTGCGCCGCTGAGCGTGGAGCTGGTAGGTACGGTCGTTATCTGCTTGCCATACTACGCCCAACTACATCCACACTGAATATGTCGTCGGCAAAACGCCACAAGGTACCTGCACTGGACCGGATGCAGGAAAGTCGGCGTCGTGTCGGCTTTGTACTTCTGGCACGTCTCCCAATCGCGACCTTACTAGCGCTGCGGAGACGTATGGCAAGGCTAGGTGGGAGCGCCTGCAACCTCTTGTTCTACGCCACCCAGGACGATGGCAGCCGATTGGATAAGGTAGAAAGCACTCGTCGCTCCTGGGTCTTGGTGCCCGATCGACCGTGGTCCCAGATAGCTGGCGCGGCCTTTGCTGGCCTGCAATTCAGCCGTATACTTCATCCCGTTTTCCGCCTCGATGAGTGCTGCTGCCAGCGCGTCTGTGAGACTGTCACCGGCTGCGACTGCGTCCTCCAGAGCCTCTACGGCAGGCTGCAGTGCATCAATCATTGTCTTCTCGTTGAGCTGCGCTTTGCCACGTTGCTGAACGCCATCCAGACCATCTCTGAACATTGTGGCCAGCTCCTCCGCCGTGACTGACGTATTGCCGTTTATGTTTTTGACGGCTCGCAGGAAGAATGCACCGTACAGCGGGCCGGCGGCGCCGCCCACCGTACTGATCAGCGTCATGGCAACAGAGCGAAACAGGGTTGCCACATCGTCCGCCTGGTTTTCGGCGTCACGCAGCCGTTCTCCGACTTTGTGCATGCCGCGCTGCATGTTGATCCCATGGTCTGCGTCGCCAATCGAAGCGTCGAGCTCGGTAAGATACTGTTCGTTTTCCGATATCTCACTAGCGAAGGCAAGCAACCATTCTCGGAACTGCGCCAGTGTGATGACCTGGCTCATTTCCTCTCCCCCAGTATCTTCCATTGCGTCGGCTACCACCTGAGTGTCGGCGTGTTCACTGGTGCGTCCCAGAGTTCCAATAGCTCGTCATCCAAACGCATTACCGTGATGGTGCAACCGGCCATATCTAGACTTGTAATGTAGTTGCCGACAAGCTGTCGTTGCACAACGATACCGCGTTCGGTTAACAACTTATGCACATAGCGGTAGATGATGTTTATTTCCTGGCGGGGACTGGCGCCCAGACCGCTGACCATCACCAACACGTTTTCGCCACCGCATAGCTCCAGGTCAGAGACGATGGGGCCAAGCACAATCTCGGCGATCTCGCTGGCGTTGGTCAGTGGACGGCGATAACGGCCTTGCTCTCCGTGAATGCCTACGCCCACTTCCATTTCATTGCCGGGAAGACTGAAGGTTGGATGTCCGACGCTGGGCGAAGTACAACTGCTCACCGCGACGCCCATGCTGCGCGATTGCTCACTGGCGCGGGTCGCGACCGACGTCACCTCGTCCAGACTGAGGCCGGCTTCTGCAGCAGCGCCCGCGATCTTTTCAACAAAGATGGCTGCGCCCATACCCCTGCGGTTCTCCACCTCGTCCGTCGACACGTCATCACGAATGAACACCGACCGTGCTAGGAAACCTTCCTCTTGCGTCAGCTCGAGAGCCATCTCCGCGTTGAGTACGCCGCCCGCATAGTTTTTTATGACATACAGCGCGCCGCATCCACCGTACACGGCCTGCGTCGCCGCCAGCAATTGATCCGGCGTAGGGCTGGTGAAAACGGCGCCGGGACAGGCTGCGTCGAGCATACCTTTGCCGACGTAGCCGACGTTCAGTGGCTCATGCCCGCTGCCACTACCGCTAATGACGGAAACTTTTCCGGCGACGGGTGCATCTTTGCGGATGACCACCTGCGGATGGTACTGCACACGAACGAGTTCCGGATAGGTCAATTCGAAGCCCTGCAGACTCTCCAGCGCAACGTCTGAAGGGTCATTGATCATCTTGCGCATAGATGCAATGGGAGTCCTGTTATGCACGATATCGCTACTCAGCTACGCAGCCGGCGTTCACTGGGCATAACCGGTTCCGAGAAGAACCGTCGATGCGCCAATTCTATTCTGAAATCGCCGAATAATCAATCTGGCCCGAGTGCTCTCTAGCCTGTCCTGATCGGTGCCGGAACGCATCTTGATCTTGGTCCCTGCTGGCGTGCCCGGCGAACCGTATATACCCATGTTGTCGCACGCCGGCGAGCTACTGAATCCCTCTTTTTTTAGCTGTCCAGTTGCCTGCTAAGCTCCACCTTCGCGGCGCGGGCGGCCATTCCTCGGTGGCTAATCCGGTTCTTCACGCCGGCGGGCAATTGTGCCATCGTCATGTCGAGTTTGGGTAACCAGAACACCGGATCATACCCAAATCCGTGTTCGCCCGCGGGCTGGCGAGCGATGACGCCTTCGACGAAACCCTCAGTTACAATATTTCCCCCCTGGGGGCCTACAATGCACACGACGCACCGGAACCGTGCGCCTCTGGATTCATCGGGGACATCTTCCATCTCCTTCAGAAGGCGCAACGTGCGGTCCCGGTCGCTTAGCCCGTTTCCGCCATACCGGGCTGACAAAACGCCTGGCATTTTACCGAGCGCATCCACTTCAAGACCGCTGTCGTCCGCCCAAGTCCAGAGTCCACTCAGCGCCGCATATGCGGTTGCCTTTTGGCAGGCGTTGGCGGCAAAAGAGTCACCAGTTTCCGGTGCCTCAAAACTGATCCCCTGGTCCGAAAGGGAGGTAACCTCGACCGGCAAATCGGCAAGCAACTGGCGGTACTCTGCCACCTTTCCTGCGTTGTGCGTGGCAATCAGAAGAGTTCGCCTCACGGACCGTCCTTGTCTTTTTATCGCTATACTATTCTATGCTACCATATGCGCGTCGCATGCTGGAATGTGAATACCATCCAGTAGCTAGATTTCTGTAGCAGGTATTCGAGAGAATATTCTCCGCTCCCGCTCGACAGCGCTAGCAATCGTGGAAGGCACAGATGGTCAAGTCGTATCACCCGCTCCGCATATTCACCGGTTCCGCCCACCCCGAACTGGCAAAAGAGGTAACGGAGCTACTCGAAGTTCCTCTTGGCAAATCGACGACGAGACGGTTACCCGACAGCGAGATTCACGTGATGGTCGATGAGGTGGTGCGCGACCAGGATATCTTCATTATCCAGCCCTGTTCCGAACCCGTCAACGACAATCTGATCGAATTGGTTCTCTACCTGGACGCTTTTCGACGGGCAAGTGCACACAGTGTCAGCGTAGTTATTCCTTATTTTCCCTACGCCCGCCAAGAACGAATGGCGAAGGGACGCGAAGCGATCAGCGCCCGCGTCGTCGCCAATCTGCTTGAAATGAACGGTGCACGCCGGGTAATATACGTGGACATTCACAGCCCGGCGATCCAGGGCTTTTTCAACATTCCGGTGGACCCCCTAAGTGCGTTACCGTTGCTGGCCGACTATTTCCGCCGTGAGAAATTCTCGAATTCAGCAATCGTCAGCCCGGACGTGGGCAGAGCGCGACTGGCCGGGACATACGCCGAGTTGCTGAACCTGCCGCTCGTGGTCATGCACAAGCGCCGTACGAGCTTCAGCAGCACTGAGACGACACACGTTGTCGGAGACATTGAAGGGCGCCGCCCGATCATCATCGATGACATTATGGCGGGAGGAAGCGTGCTGAAGCAGGTGGACGCGCTCTACGACCAGGGCGCCCAAGGCGGGGCTTACTTTGCCATCACGCACCCGGTACTGCTTCCTACCGCCATGGCGCGACTGCAGGCAGATAACCGCATCGAGAAGTTGGTGGTCACGAACACCATTCCGGTGCCTCCAGAAAAACGTCATCCGAAGATCGAGGTCCTTTCCATCGCGCCTATACTTTCCGACATCATCTCGCGCATCTATACCGGCACCAGCATTTCCGAACGATTGATATTGGCATGATCCCGGCGTTGTAGTTTCCATACGGGCGTACATGTGCTACATTGGCGTCTATCCGGATCCGACTACACGGATCCAAGGGGAGGGATGTTATGTTTAGCCGAGTTCGCAAACCAGAACCGGATGCCATCGAAGTGATTGTCGGGCCGCGTGCATCGTTTCGCGGCAATCTCAACAGTGATACGAGCATCCGCATCGACGGTGCTGTGGAAGGCGGTCGCATCGAGACGCCTGCCAACGTGATCCTGACCGAGTCCGCACGCGTGCAGTGTGACATCGTCGCCAAGACGGTTAGCATCCGCGGCGCCTACTGGGGAACGATCAACGCGGACCGCGTCGAACTGCTCCAGGGAAGTCAGGTACACGGCGCTCTGCACGTCAACAGCTTCTACATGGACGAGGGTGTTGCCCTGCGCGCAGAGGTGGACATCCAAGGGACCGCGCCTACCGAACCACCCACAATCAATCCGGAAACCGCAAAAAACCCCATTCCGGTGATCCGGCCCAGTGAAGGAACCGTCAGCTAGACAGTAAGATTGTTCACCCCCGAAGCAACCGTGTCGTTGCGAAGCTATCGCCTGCGCAATGGTTGCCCAAAACACACTCGCAGCCGACCATGTACTGGATAATGGCGCCTGTCGCCGCTTTAGTTGGCTATCTTCTGGGTTCCGTGCCCGTGGGCGTACTCGTTTGCCGCGTGTATGGAGTGAACATACGCGAAGTCGGTAGCGGCCGTACCGGTACGACGAACGCGTGGCGCGCCGCCGGCCTGAAGGCGGCTATCCCCACCGTGATCGGCGACGCGATCAAGGGCGCCGTCGCCATCTGGATAATCACGGGCATATTCCTCTATCTCTTCCGCGAACCAACAGCCATGTCCGTCGATGAGGCAGTTGGCCGGACGACTGCGCTTCACCTCAGTCAGGCTCTGGCCGGTGGTTTTGCGATTATCGGCCATATCTGGTCGGTGTTCCTTGGCTTCAAGGGCGGCGCCGGTGGTATTACGGGAGCCGCGACAACGATGGCGCTGTATCCGCCGGTCGGCGGCATGGTGTGGCTCATCGGAGGCTTCCTTTTTTGGTGGAGCCGCATCGCCTCTATTGCCACCGTCAGCGTCGGAATCAGCACATTTGCGATTTTCCTGATGTTGGCTGTCGACGACTGGGTTACCTACTGGCCATACACGATCTATGGCGTCATTGCATTAGCGTCGGTGTTGCTTGCGCTGCGGCCAAACCGTGAGAAATTGAAGGCAGGAGAAGAGCGGGTCGTCACGCTCTGGTAACGGACTCGCCATTGCGAAGTGAGTTGAATCTATCTCTCAGTCGATTCCCAAGTAGGCTCGCTGCACCATCGGATCGTTTCGCAGTTCCTCGGCCGTATTGCTCAGGACAATCTCTCCTGTCTGCAACACATAGCCTCTGTGTGCCACCTGTAGGGCAACGTGTGCGTTTTGCTCGACCAGCAGAATAGTGGTGCCGGTCTCATTGATCTGTTCGATGGTAGAGAATATCGTGTCGACGAGCACGGGCGCAAGCCCCATGGAGGGCTCGTCAAGCAGGAGCAGGCTGGGCCTTGACATCAAGGCCCTCGCCATCACTAACATCTGCTGTTCGCCGCCACTCATGGTACCCGCCACCTGCTTGCGGCGCTCTCCCAGACGTGGGAACAGCTCGAACTGCCTCTGAATATCCTCGCGAATGCCTGCCTTGTCGTTACGGTGGTACGCGCCCATTTCCAGATTTTCCGTGACTGTCAACTTGGAGAAGACGCCGCGTCCCTCGGGGACCATTGCGATGCCCATGGTCGGCAGTTGATGCGCGGGAAACAGCGTCAAGTCATCGCTATGCAAGGTTACCTCGCCTGTGGATGGACGCAGAAGTCCGCATATGGTGCGCAGGGTCGTCGTCTTGCCGGCGCCGTTACCACCGATCAGCGACACGATCTCGCCATCTTCTACCTTTAGCGAAACGCCTTTCAGGGCATGAATTTTCCCGTAGTAGGCATGCACATTGTTGAGTTCCAATAGGGCCATGGCGGTACTCGTTGTCTATTTATTCTCTAGTTGTTGTTCGCCGGTTGAGCATTTGGTTCTGGCGCCGCCGCCGGCGTT
>JBJYXA010000300.1:0-1900 GCA_046259705.1 Caldilineaceae bacterium | reverse complement strand
ATGCTCAAGAAGCATCAACGTAGGGCGTGGCTGTATCGCACACTCAAGAACCGATTCTTGGACCAACAGCAGATGTGGAAACGGCGGGAGGACCTCAATCAGGAAATCGGAAGAAACTTCATGGCAACGGCGCGCAATGCGAACCTGGGCATGTTAGCGAACCCTTTCGATTTGGTGCCGGAACAGTATCGCGAGTTGGTGCACATGCGCTACGTGATGGGGATGAACAGCTCCGAGATCTCCGAGAAATTGGGCATTCCGGCCGCTACAGTACGCTCTCGTCTGCATCTGGCAATGAAAGAAATGCGCCGCAATAGATACAAGCTTGAATAGGAGAACGCTATGACTGAGGAAACTAGATTGGATAGACAACACGAACAGCAGGTAGTCGTGCGCAATGTCGCATGTGTTGACATGCGGACGGCCAGCGAAGAGACGTTGGCACGCATCGGCCGCATAGAGAACGTGGCCGCCTTATTATACTCCCCGCAGAATGCGAAGAGTGTGCTGCGGATCAAGGTGCAGAATGCGGCAAGCGTCTTGGAAGCGCCGGCCGAAGCCAAGATCATTTTGGGTCAGGAGGTAATCGGGCAACGCTTCTTTGATGGATTGACCAGACCGATTAGCGTAATCGTGCTGGGCCAGCTGATGCTGGCGCCTGAAATAGAGACGGACGACGTGCTTACCGGTATCGACAAGCTCATGGTGTTGGGACAAGTGATCTATCCCGAGCATCTGGGAGGGGTGCTTCAAAGCAAGCTTGACCACGTCGCAGGACAAACTGTGTCCTACGCAGCCGGTTCGAAGCTGACCATAGGCCATCTGAACCTAACGCAGAGCGCGCTGGAAGCGCTTGACGAAGATAGCGAGCTCACGGTGATTGGCAGTGTTAACGCACGTACGATCCTTCCTAATGACCTGCTCGAACGCAAAGTGCGCGCGCTGCAGGTGGTAGGCACACTGACATGCCGGGAAGAGAACGCGGGAATTCTAATGAATCGGCTTCAGGACTCCGTGGGCAGCGTGCACACAACAGTGGTTCCGGCCGGTTTCGAGCCAATCAGCGGCATGGTAACGCTCGACTCCGCCATGCTGGAAGCGCTACCTGCACGCCGGCTGTACTGCAGAGATCTGCGCATCGCCGGCGATGTGTCCCCAGAACAGCTGGACGCCGCGTTGGATGCCCTCATCGTAGCGGACCTGCTGGTTGCACCGGCAGCCCTGCGAACGGTGCTGGCGCACAAATGCAATCTGCTCGAGACAAAGTCGGTGTTGTACAGTGGTACGCTCTGGCAGTTCGACGACGAGCACACGCTGCATCCGCAGCGCTTCGAAATGGTGGAAGGCAATATAACTCTGCTTGTGACGGGCGAATTGACCGTAGCATCAGATGTCGAACCCGCCATCATCAACGAGCGCGTAGAAAAGGTGCACAACTTCGGAGAGATCTTCTGCTCTCCGGCACAAATGTCAGCGCTGGAGAACCGGGCAGGCGTGGGAGGTGGAGAGTTTATCGACAGCGGTCAGGAAGAAGACGCTGATAGCGTCATCGGAAACACGGCATTTCTGGAGTTGTAGTTGCACAGATTCAATATGGGAGCTTGTGCGCGCATTTGGCAAGCGGAGGAGAGAAAAGATGTTGCCTGAGTTATATGGTGCAGACGCAGTCGCGAGAGAGATCGTGGCAGAGCGGAATCGGCAGATCGCGCGACGCCAACTGCTGTGCGAACTGCCGCCGTCGTCTATGCGAAGATTGTTGGTCCTGCGCAAGCTAGCCGTGCTTGTGGGCGGTCATCTAGTCGCAATTGGTGAGTCGCTACGCAGGTATGGACAAACGCAATCAGCCGGCCCGTCTTGGCTGGGCCATCGATACGCCGAAGATGCGAATAGATGACGAAGT
>JBJYXA010000299.1:0-1764 GCA_046259705.1 Caldilineaceae bacterium | reverse complement strand
TCTTCAGGCAGATCGGAGAAGTCGAGTCGCCAACTGCGTCCTGTTTCATCCTTGAACAGCACCATGGCGTCGAGCACTTGGATCGTGCCATCGGCCGTCTGCTTTTCCAGTTCGGCGAGCACGCTCCCGTCGAAGCGCGGCTCCCCGGCCGCCATCACGATCACATCCACCGGTCCGTGTTTCATCATCGGGTCCAACCTCCTGTCCTCATTCTCACTTTTTCTAGTAACTCATGTTACGCAGTAGATAAGGACGAATACCAGGTATAGACTGAGATGCAGGAGGTGAAGCATGAACTACGCACTTCTGGATCTGTACTCAGACTACCTACTCAGTTCTTTTGCGGCAACGACGGCGACTGGTCTATCTCGATTGATGAACGAAGACCTCAGTCATGACCAGGTGAGCCGCATGTTGAACAGCCAGCAACTTGAGCCCAAGGACTGGTGGCGCATGATCAAGCCTCATGTCCGTCGCATGCAACGGGAAGACGGCGTGGTCACGATAGATGACAGCATCGTTGAGAAGGAATACACGGACGAGAACGAGATCATCTGCTGGCATTATGACCATGCGAAAGAACAAACGGTCAAGGGCATCAATTTCATCACTGCGTTGTACACAGTTGATGAGGTTTCACTTCCCGTCACCTTTCGCTTGGTTGCCAAGACGGAACACTATGTTGACAAGGGAGGCAAGCCCAAACGTCGCAGTCCGGTGACCAAGAACGAACACTATCGGGCCATGCTCGGACAATGTGTGCGCAACCAGATTCCCTTTGCGTATGTGCTCAATGACCTCTGGTTTGCCTCGGCTGAGAACATGCGCTTCGCCAAACTCGACTTGGGTAAAGAGTTCATCATGGCGCTCAAGTCGAACCGCAAAGTTGCACTCTCTGCCGACGACAAAGAGAACGGTCGGTATCAGCGGCTCGACCAACTGGACCTGCCAGAAAACGCACTGACCACGATCTATCTGGAGCAGGTGCCGTTTGCGCTCCATTTACTTCGTCAAGTCTTCACAAACGTAGACGGCTCAACCGGTGTGCGCTATCTGGTGACAAGCGACTTGACCCTGACAGCTGACCAACTCACCACAATCTACAAGAAACGGTGGAAAGTGGAAGAGTATCACCGCTCGCTCAAACAGAATGCATCCGTGGGCAAGTCACCGACCCGGACCCCTACGACGCAGACCAATCATTTTGTCGCAGCGCTTTGGTCCTTTGCCAAGCTTGAACTACTCAAAGTCCGAACCAACAAGAACCACTATGCACTGAAGACGCATCTCTATCTCTCGGCATTACAGAGCGCCTTCGACGTGCTACAACAACTCGAACCTACACGTCTTGACACTCAAACTGCGTAACATCAGTGACTTAAGTCTCACCCAGGGCGCGGGTGGGCTGTGGGAGTGGGTGCTAGCGGCAAGTAGTGCGGTAGAGGAGGGGTGCGCCACGGTCGGCCCGTGGCGCCAGCATGAGGTTAGCGTATTCTGGGAGGCGTCCGCCCGCGCGCCTTTGGGAATCCCGGCGCCACGACGGTCACCCGGACGGACGCGGCAACCTCGACTACACGTCGGCTTCTTCGGCCAGCCGGTCGGGTTCGAGAATCACGATCCGGTGCCGGTCGAATTCGATAATCCCGTCCGCGGCGAGATCGCGCAGCGCCCGTCCAACAACTTCGCGAACGGTACCCAATCGGCCTGCCATTTGCTCCTGCGTAAGCAGCCGGGGCACCTCGTCGCCATCAGATTCTCCTGCCA
>JBJYXA010000298.1:0-1591 GCA_046259705.1 Caldilineaceae bacterium | reverse complement strand
TACTGCTTTCCCAACGCGTCTTCCAGAAGATTTCGTTGCCGCTGAAAAAGGCAAGGTTCACTCCAGATTCCAGTGCCGCCTCGACACTCTCCCGTTCTCCTGCCGACCAGTACTCGTCATGGCCCACCGAAAGAAACACAGCGTGATTCTGGATCAGCGTTCCGAGTCGATCGCTGTCAACGCTCGTGAAATAGCTGACGTCATAGCCGTTCGCCTCCAACCACCGGACCATCGGGTATTCTGCATTGAACAGATTGCTGATTCCGCTATAGGAGCCGCCGGAGCGCCAAAGGATCGGTCGGTTGTAACTGACTGCGTAAGCACGGCCGGCCGGATCGCCGACATACAAGCTATTTCGGCCGTATGCGTTGTAGGCCTGCCAGGTCGCGTCGGACGTCTTGAAGAGCAGATCAGAGGCTCCAGTGTCGTCACGGACCACAAAGAAGATATGGCTTGCGCCGCCCGTGTCGTCACGAACCGCTTTGGCAAAGTAGATGCCTGAGGTCGCGTCCTGCGGAACGGCCCAAGATGCCGAGATCGACCAGGTGCCGCAGTCAAAAAGCCCTGTGTTTACGTCAGGCAGGCAGTCGTGTTGAATCTGGGGCAGCGCTACCGAGGGTCGTACTGTTGCGACCCTGCGGGCACCGAAACCGCCATAGTACCCCATCCGATAGATATCGAGATGATAGTTGGTCGAGTTCGTATCGATCTTGAAGTTGACCGTTTGCCCTCTATCGACACTGATGTCGGTTGCGAACCCTTGGATGCTTGGGTCGCCCTCACCTGAAACGTCCCACTCGCTCGGGGGGGTCCCTGGGATACAGTTTTCCGCGACTATCGCGTTGGGCGGAGTCGCGCAGGCGTCATCTGTGATCGCGGCGTTAAGTGGCGCTCCCCCCATTGTTCGGGTAAGTCCGAAGGGCGTTGCGGAAGCCGACTGTCCTTCGATGATTGCGCCGGAGAATGGTGTGGAGACTTGAGTCTCGGATTGCGCTAATCCGGTATCTAGGTCCCACACGACTGCCCGACCATCCTGGCTTACGCTGGCGAATTTCTTGGTTGAACGGAAGATGATGTCAACAACAGGTGCGCTGTGTGCTACCAAGACATGTCGAAGATCGCCCCAGGACAGGTCCCATAGAAAGATTGTGAAGTTCTGGGCCACGGTTGCCAGTGTGCGCCCGTCAGCGCTTATCATGAGCCCCGTAAGCGCTGTGCCACTGCCGTCTGAGAACCTTGACAGCAGCGTTCCGTTGCTGAGATCCCACAGTCTGATGAACGAATCTGCGCTAACGCTAGCCAGGCTCGCCCCATCCGGGGTGAAGGCGGCTCCAGTGACAGCGGCTTGACCGTCTTCGAGAACGTGTTTCAGAGTGACGTGTCGCCAATCAATGAGCGCGACGCGGCCGTCCGCCGTGACACTGGCCATAGTGCTGCCAAAGCGGTTAAAGACGAGATTCGTTACGGGCGATCCGGTGCCTACCGATAGGGTAGAGCGTATCTGTTTCCTCTTTACGTCCCAGAGTATGACGTCACCGTCTTGGCAACCGCCCGCGAGGACCGTTCCATCGGCGCTGAACGCCAGCGTGAC
>JBJYXA010000297.1:0-1820 GCA_046259705.1 Caldilineaceae bacterium | reverse complement strand
GAGAACTAGGTGTTTTGTGTGCGCGGCGGAGCCGCGCACACAAAACATCCCCTTTTCTCTTTCTTCGCAGGGGCCGTCCGTCAATGTGCGACAGGGTCGCGTTAAGGTAGGCGCTTAATGCGCGGATAACGACAAAGTTTTGTCGAAACGGTTACACCGCAATGCCGAGGGCTTGAAATAAGTTGAACATTGCCAGTTGAATAGCTTGATACAGCGCGTCGCGTTGGGTTTGCTGCGCGGGTTTAGGCCCACGTTTGGGCTTAAGTACCCCGGCCAAGACGGGCTTGATGACCTGCTCACGGAGTACGAGCAGCGCGGTCATGATGCGCAAGCCTTCGGGCGGAATCTCGTAACGTCGGGAACGTCCGCGCTTGTGAACCCAGTGTTTGCCGCGCAGTTTCTTGAGGTCGTAGGCGGCGTGCCGTGAAGTATAGGCCGTCGCGGGCAGGTTGAGTTTGGCCCGGACGTGGGCAGCGAGTTCCGTGACGCGAAAACCGCCGGGCTGCGCGGCGAGATTGAGTAGCGCTTGCATGACGGCCCGGATGCGGGGTTGATTGAGGTCAATGCCGCCCACCCGCGTGCGCCCCACTTGGGTAGCCTCGGGCAAGTGTTCCAACAAATCGGAACTCACGAAGGCCGTATCCAAACAGTGCAACACCGCGCTGAAGCGTCTGAGGATCGCATGCAAATGGGTCAGCATCGCCGGCAAGTTGACCAGCGTACTGCCGCCGGGTAAGGTGCGCGCATTATGCGTGATGACTTCCAAGCGGAGCACGTGAGCGCCTTTGGTATACAACTTGAGGGTCAACTTGTCAAAATGCAACTTGAAGACCGTCAAATCATACACAGGTTTCTCGATCACGCGTTCCAGGCGTGGGGAGCGCCGCCTTGCACGGTGAGTGGGACGCCGTTTCTTCCCAAAAATCGTCTTGAGGGTGGGGATATCCACGGTCGTGCGCACGCGGTCAATCAGGCCTTGGGCCACCTGTTCCATTTGCTGGCCCCGCTGAAACAGCAAATTGTAACTCAGTTCCAGTTGATAGACGGAGTACTGATACTCAAAGCGGGTGCGCGCTTGCGCTTCTAAAGGTAAAGCGAAGTTCAGACACGTGGTATAGATCCAGCGTTCACACACCTGGCGCAATGGCCCTACAGCGTCGGGTGAACGCAAGGTGTCTGCCAACTGCGCCAAGTGTGTCGGATCGGAGACTTGCGTGAAACAATTACCCTCTTGGGTAAACGTCAATTGGGCCCGGTGGGCTTGCCGCGCTACATACTCATGGCCGTTGAGGATGATTTGTGCGCCAAACGGCGGATGCGGACAGAGCTTGATGATCAGATGACCCCAATCAGGATCTAGAATGTGAAAGGCATACTGCTTGACATACGGATACTTCTTGCGCAAGTTACGAATGCGCCCATCTTTCGTGGTTTGTACATCCCAGACCGGGGCCGGGGCACGTTTCACCAGAATTGCAAAGACGCCCGTAAACGTGCTATCCTCCGGCAGATATTGCGCGGCCACCAAATGCTGACGTTCTCCGCGCCCACAGTCAACCACGGGGATGCTATGCTTGTGGGCGTAGGCGCGCACCCGACGGGCAAAGCGTCCCGCGAAGCGCATCAGATGCGTGTTATCCAAGTCGGCATCCGAACCTTGCAATTGGCGCCACCAATGGCGAAAACCGCCCGGACTTTGGGCCAGTTTGAAATACGCATTCAACACCAGTCGGTCGACACATTCATATGCACCGTCAAGCAACTCAGCGTAACTTTCGCGCAGAACATTATCCATTTCAGCTACTCCAGACCACGGTTAA
>JBJYXA010000296.1:0-15912 GCA_046259705.1 Caldilineaceae bacterium | reverse complement strand
GCATGATTCAGGAAGGCATCCAGGGCGTAGAGTTCATCTCTGTCAACACGGATGCGCAGGCGCTTATGCTCTCAGATTCGCCCCAACGGATCCGAATCGGGGACAAGCTGACGAAGGGTCTCGGATCCGGGGGAAACCCGGAAATCGGGCAGCGCGCCGCCGAAGAGAGCCGCGAGGAAATCAAGGAGATGCTGGAAGGCGCCGACATGATTTTCGTCACCGCCGGCATGGGTGGCGGCACGGGTTCCGGCGCCTCTCCCGTAATCGCCTCCATCGGGCGAGAAGTTGGCGCCCTCACAATTGGCGTGGTGACACGTCCGTTCACGTTCGAAGGCAGCCAGCGGCGACGGTCATCCGAAGCCGCGATCGAGCTGTTGGCACAAAATGTAGATACGCTGATCGCCATTCCTAACGACCGACTCCTCGACATCGTCGACAAGAAGCTCAGCATTAACGAGTCGTTCCGCATGGCGGACGACGTTTTACGCCAGGGCATTCAAGGTATCAGTGAGCTTATCACGATTCCAGGACTTATCAATTTGGACTTCGCGGACGTGCGTTCCGTGATGATCGATGGCGGGGCTGCATTGATGGCCATCGGGAAGGGAAGCGGTGAAGGCCGAGCGGAAGCAGCGGCTAAGCAGGCCATCCATAGCGCACTGCTAGACGTCTCCATCGACGGCGCACGCTCGATTCTTTTCAACATTAAGGGTGGTGAAGACCTGAGCCTGCACGAGGTCAACGAAGCCGCCGAACTCATTCGCGCGAACGCGCATCCTGAGTCCAACATCATCTTTGGCGCGGTCGTCGATGAAGGCATGAGCGATGAGGTGCACCTGACCGTAATCGCCACCGGCTTTGAACAAGCCGGAATCCCCATCGACAAGCTAAAGTACGGTAATCGAGACTATCATCAACCCAGCCAGCCGCAGACGCGATCGCAGGTGCCGCCACCACAGCAGCCACAGCAGCGTTCCGAACCGCATCAGTCTTCTGGCCCAGACGTGCGCGTGTTCAACAAGGACGAGCTGGATATCCCGTCGTTCCTTCGTCGTTCCAGGGCGAACGGCCGCTAGTATTCACAGGATCGCGCCCGCAATACCGGACGCGTGTTTGACGGCAGGTCCAGTCGCTGGATGACGCTGTGTCGAAGTAAGGCTCAATCGAGTGCAGATGGGGTAGGAATATCCAATCACCCTATCTGCACTCTTTTTGTTCGCCTCTTCCCTACCCCTAGCAGTCGCAAAATTCATCCTTAAAATTCCGCGTCGATTCGAAATTCGCCGCGAGAATACAGCAGTTTCCCCTTAGGCGCCTTCATTTGGTCATTTGGACGTGCCGCACGTCTGTGCTATACTTTTTCACCACGCACGACTACATGTAGTATCTCTTCATCGCAGAAGCACAATATATAGGTACAGACTGGTAGGCTGGAATATGCGATGTCCTCACTGCGGACATACATCTCATAGGGTGATCGACACCCGGGTGACCGGAGACAACATCCGCCGCAGGAGGCGTTGCGACAACTGCGATCAGCGCTTCACAACGTACGAACATATTGCAGCCAACCTGTTGGTTGTCAAGAGTGACGGGCGCCGGGAACCTTTTGATCGACAAAAGCTCATCTCCGGCATCCAGATCGCTGCAGTCAAACGGCCTATCAGCAGTGAAGCAATTGACAATATGGCCATGCAGATTGAGGAGTCTCTGCTGGCGCTAGGTCGGGCTGAGGTACCCAGCAATAAGATCGGTAATCTTGTTCTGGACCAACTCGCAAAGCTTGACCAGGTCGCGTACATCCGCTTTGCAACCGTCTATCTTGGACTCGCCGACCTTACAGAGGTACGCACCGAGATAGATCGTTTGATGGGCAGATAGCGGGACCGCTCGCACAGAAGGTACGAACAGACAACGTTCTCGGAAAAACCGCAACGGCGTGTGGCGCAACGTCGTCCTTGCCATCGTCAGGCAGGTTGCCAAACGGAAATTCCGCAAGCATACGGTCGTCTGGTTCGTTTCGTCATCGTTCTTGAGGTGCATATCGTCTTTTTAACAGGAGGGTTCATCCATGGCCACTGAGGCCAAATTCAAACCGGAGGTTGCAAAGGCTTTCACAGTCATCGAGAACGTGCGCGGCAAAAGAGAAGAGATCATTGCCCCGGATTACGTCGATGATGGTGCGATTCAACTGACGGAGAACAGCCGCAAGGTTCTGGAACGTCGTTATCTACGTCGCGACACGGACGGTACTCTGCTGGAGACGCCGGCAGGAATGTTCTATCGGGTCGCGCTACACGTAGCCCGAGTCGAGGACCACCACAATGGCCGCAGCGAAGAAGTAGCTAGAACTTTTTATGACCTTATGTCGCAGTACCGTTTCTTCCCCAACAGTCCTACGTTCACTGGGGCGGGCACGCCTCTGGGCCAACTGGCCGCCTGTTTCGTCCTGCCGATTGCGGACGACATGGGAAAGCAGGATGATGGCATCTTTAGCACGCTGCG
Organism: Caldilineaceae bacterium; assembly: GCA_046259705.1. GTDB lineage: Bacteria > Chloroflexota > Anaerolineae > Caldilineales > Caldilineaceae > JASGTU01. Next base: position 13,407 of record JBJYXA010000296.1, on the reverse strand, counting down.
CGTGGCGGCGCTGATCCAACAAACAGGCGGCGGCAACGGATTTTCATTCAGCCGTCTACGCCCCAAGAGCGACGTGGTTCACACGTCGTCAGGACGTGCTACCGGCCCGGTCGGTTTCCTGCGCGTGTACGACCAGGCCTTTGGCGAAATCGCCCAAGGCGGCACGCGCCGAGGCGCCAACATGGGCGTGCTGCGTGTAGATCATCCGGACATCGAAGAGTTCATCGAATGCAAGGAATCCGAAGGAGCCATCACCAACTTCAATATTTCGGTTGCGATTACTGATGAGTTCATGCAGGCCGTGCGCGACGACAACGAATTCGAGTTGCGCAACCCTCGCGACGGTGAAGTTTGGAAGACGGTACGGGCCCGTGAGCTTTTCAGCAAGATAATCCGCTTTGCCCACCACAACGGTGAGCCCGGCGCGCTCTTCATCGATGCAGCCAATCGCAGCAATCCTGTGCCGCATTTGTACGATTTGGAAGCCACGAATCCGTGCGGTGAACAATGGCTTGGCCCTTACGAAAACTGTTGTTTGGGCTCCATCAATTTGGCCAATCACACCACGGTCGACTCGGAAGGACATCCTTGCGTGGACTGGGAGCTACTGCGCCGCACGATACGCGAAAGCACCCATTTTCTGGATAACGTGGTCAGCGCCAATGCGTATGTGCCATCTGTTCCCGGAGTTGCGGAAGCGGCCTATCGGGCGCGTCGAATTGGCCTAGGAATCATGGGCCTGGGCGACATGATGTACAAGATGGGCATTCGATATGGCAGCGAAGAAGGCCAGGAATTCGCAGCACAGATTATGGAATTCGTGCGCTTTCACGCTATGCAGAGAAGCATCGAGTTGTCTGATGACCGTGGCCCCTTCCTCGGCTACCGTGGCAGCGTTTATGACCCCAATCAGGAAGGCGGCATGAAGTGGCAACCACCTAGACCGGTGAGCCCCTACGAGCGTGACTGGGGGAGGCCGGAAATCCAGTGGCAAGCTATCGTGGACGGTATCCATGAGTCCGGCATCCGCAATGCGGCGCAGACGACCGTGGCACCCACCGGCACTATCGCCACTGTATGTGGTTGCGAGGGCTATGGTTGTGAGCCCGTCTTTGCGCTGGGCTACATCCGTCATTTCAAGGACGGCGACGACGATGTCGAACTGGCGTATACCAGTCCCCTCTTCGACGCCGCTCTGGCCGATACAGGCCTAAGCGAGCGACGCCAGGCAGAAATAAGGCAGCACGCGGCCACCTATGGCAACTGCCAAGGCGTACCCGACCTGCCCGATGAAGTGGTGCATACCTACGTCGTGAGCAGCGACATTAGCGCAGAAGAGCATGTACGCATGCAGGCGGCCATTCAGGCCTTCGTGGACAACAGCATCAGCAAGACCTGCAACTTCCCTGAGACGGCCACCGAGGAAGATGTGGGCAACGCATACATATTGGCGTGGGAACTCGGCTGCAAAGGTCTTACAGTCTACGTAACGGGCAGTCGTGACCAGGTTGTGTTGGAGACAAAGGCCACAAAGCAGAAGAAAGCCGCCGGGGCCAGTGATGATATCCCGGCCGCGACGCCGGGCAGCGTTGAGCATCCATACACGAATGGCAAGGTTCCGGCAGAGGCGAAAGGTGAAGCAAGCGAAATCATTGCCGCCACCAACGGTGATTCGCGACACACCGTCGTCAAACGGCCACGTCCAAATTCGCTGACCGGAACGACATACCGCAAGAATACGCCGCTGGGCACGGCGTACGTGACGGTGAACAATGACGAACACGACGAGCCTTTCGAAGTTTTCCTCAACGTGGGCAAAGCCGGCAGCGAGGTGGCCGCGGTGAGCGAGGCTATGGGCAGGCTGATGAGCCTGATTCTTCGCCTGCCCACGACACTGTCACCCAATGAACGCCTGCGCTGGGTACTGGATGAGATGGCTGGCATCGGCGGTGGAAGGCCGTTGGGATTTGGCGCCAACCGCGTGCTCAGTCTGCCGGATGGCGTCGCTCAGGTGCTTGCGCAACACCTCAGCGTGGCCTCGACAGCAACCGAAGTGATGCCTGAGCAGCTTGCCCTGCCCATCGACAGCAGACCCGTGGGCGACATCTGCCCCGAATGCGGCGAAGCAGCATTCTTGAACATCGAAGGGTGCCGCAAGTGTTACGTTTGTGGCTACAGCGAGTGCTAACAGGGCTATTGGCGGCGGAACCCGCTACCGACCGCCTGTAATCGAACCGGCAAGAAAACGCGGCAGGCCCTTGCGCAAGGGCCTGCCGTTAGTTCACTATGGCAGTAACCCTATGCCTGCTGGTTGTCGTCCTCAGCCGAGACCAGCCATAATACTTGATACGGCTCCAACGGCACATCACCCGCTGCCAGATCGATCGGTTCACCGCCGATTAGGTCGTGCAGATGATAACCCATGCCACACAGCCGCAGCTCGTTGGCGCTAATCACTTGGGCGCGCTCGCTGAAATTGGCGAGCACCAGCAGGCGGTGTGGCGTCTGTTCGGTGTGACTGTCCACCTCGCTCTCATCATCCATTGCTGGATCGATTTCCGGCGCGGATCGAATATAAGCAAACACATGATCGTTGCCGGCGCCCACGACGTCCATGTGGTTTCCAGACAACGATGGTGACGTCTTGCGCAAACGGATCAGATGCTGCAGGCGTTCGAAAATCCGCCCTTCGGGCGTAGCTGGGTCGTTTCGGCGCTCCATCTGCCGCCAGTCTGTGCACTGCCGGTGCACCCAGCGGCTGTCGTCCACACGATTCGGATCGCTCCCGTAACCGTAATCGTTCAGCCGCCCGATTTCGTCGCCGAGATAGATTAGGGGAATGCCGCCGATGGAGAGAATGACGGCATGAAGCAGGCAGATACGCCGAATAGAGAACTCGATCTCTTCCTCGTCGTCCGCGAGCAAGGCCTGCTCTAGGCCGGCGAGCGAGGCAAGGCTTCCGGAGATGCGCGCGTCGCCCGTGCGGGGATTCTCCTGGAAAGGAAGCCCGCGTGCAAAGCTTCCTTCGAACCTGCCCGTATAGAAATCATTCAAGAAGCGGCGATGGTCATGGCCGTTGATGCCCAGTTGCGCCGCATCCCCGTCATCAAACGTCCAGCCGATGTCATCATGGCAGCGAACATAGTTGACCCAGGCGCAATCGTCCTCAATGCGGAAGCGATCACGCATGGAGTGGCGCAGTAGGCGCGCATCCCGCGTCGCCAAGCATTCCCACAGCAAGGCCATGAGCAAGGGATTGTACGAGAGTTGGCACTCGTCGTGGCCGATATACTCCGCCACTTCGTCCGGATGAACGATGGCTTCCGACTTAAACAACATGGCCGGCGCAGCGATACGCGTCAGTGCGTTGAAGGCCTTCACCAAGACATGCGCCTGGGGAAGGCTCTCGCAGTCCGTGCCCATTTCCTTCCACGTGAACGCCAATGCATCCAGACGCAATACCTCTGCGCCCGCGTTCGCCAAGAAAAGCATCTCTGCGGCCATGTCGTGAAAGACCGATGGGTTTCTGTAGTTCAAATCCCACTGAAAGCGATTGAAAGTGGTCCAGATCCATCGGTTGGGAGGTGAATGAAACGTGAAGCTGCCCGAATGCTTGTCGGGAAAAATCTCACGGAGCGTAGTATCGAACGCGTCCGGAAGCGTCCGGTCCGGGAAGAGGAAATAGTATTCCTCGTAATCCGGGTCGAGCGCTTTGGCAGCCACCGCCCAGCGGTGTTGGTCAGACGTGTGGTTGAAAATGAAGTCGAGCACCAGACTGATGCCTTCGGCGCGGAGGGCCCGTGCCAGATTGCGCAGGTCTTCCATGGTACCGACATCGGCGTTTACCTGCCGATAGTCGCTGACCGCATAGCCACCGTCGTTGTCGCCTTCGGGCGTTTTGAAGAGGGGCATCAAATGCAGATAGGTCAGTCCCAGCTCGCGGAAGTAGCCGATCTTGTCCATGATGCCGCGCAGATCACCGGAGAAAAGATCCACGTAACATGCGCCGCCCAGCATCTTTTCAGACTGATACCAGCGGGGATCAGCTTCTCTGATTGCGTCCAGTCGTTTCAGGTCTTCGGGGCGTGCCAACCAACTCTCCGCGCCCAGCGCCAAGATTCGCTCCAAGTGAAAAAGGAAATCGTAGCGGTCACCGTAGAGCGTGAGCAGGTTGTGGAATAGGCTGGGAAAATGCACTTCCAAACGCAGGACAAATCGGGACCAATGGTTTGCCCCAATCCGCGCAGCGAACCGTTTCTCCAAGCGCGGCAACAGACGTTCGTAGGTGCGCTTTGTTTCCAGTTCGAGATTTATCTGGAATTGCAATGCCTGCGATGATGCCTGCGCTCCATCGTACGCCATGTCAGTCACCTCGATCAAGTCTCTTAGTGCAAGCTGTGTAATTCAGCAGGTTTTTTTGCCAAAAACAGGAGCCGGTCACTCGCAGCGTCATATGGCCCAGCGTCGTAGTCGCCCCAGACCGCCTCGACTTCGAACCCGCACTTTTCGAGCATTAGCTCGGCTTCACTGCGCCATAGAAAACGCAGCACGAACGGGCAGGGGGTGCGACGCACGCCGCCATCGTCACCTATTTCTTCGTAGATGAAGAGTGTGTCCTGTAGTTGTTCAGCGAAGTCGACGGTACGCACGCTCCACTTGAGCACATGGGCGCCGCGCTCCTCCCACTCCCATTCATCCGCGAGTTCCATCACATTGTTGACAGCCACCAGCCGCGCCACGTCCGGATTGAAAAGATCGATGAATAGCAGAGCGCCGGGCGCGAGATGGCGGTATACATTCGCGAGCGCGGCCGTCTGCTCCTGCGGGCTTGTCATGTGCATGAGGGTATTGCTGGCGAATATCGCCAGCCGGTAGCCCTTGTTGGGCAGGTCAAAGGCCGTGAGGTCGGACTCTACCAGTTGCACATCTGCGCTGGTTCGATTCGCCAACTTCGTGCGAGCCACGGAAAGGAGTTGCGGACTGATGTCGATTCCCGTGACGGAGTATCCTTCCTGGACGAGTGGCTGCATGACGCGGCCCGTGCCACAGCCGAGTTCGAGTATGGGATCGCCCGCTTCGCTCGCCAGATCTAGGATTAGGTCGACATCATCGACGTAGTCACGGTAGTCGCCGTCGTAGTAGCGCGCAAAGCGGTCAAATAGCTCTGCCTTGCTTCGATGTGACTCCCTATTGCCATCCGGTATATGCGCCATAGAGACCATCATAAGGCTGACGCACATAACGCGCAATTGGACTGGCAACGACGGATACCCCTCTCGAGTAGAGCGATTTTGTGCCAGAAGGAGAATGCGATATAATTGAGCTTGAAGCAAACGGATCGACCCCAGCAGACTATCCAATTTGCGATAGATAGCTGGCGGTCGATTGTTTCTTGCCCGCACGTTCAAGGTCAAGTGTAGCCAGCTTCGACATTGTATCGCAGGGATGCGATGCAGTGTGTAGTTTGGCTGAGACCTAGATGCTGTGAATGCAAAACCGCCGCAGCCCGGGCGGTCATTTTTTATGGCTTCACACCGTGCGCCCGTGAAGCGTAGGAAAGGCGCAGGCCGCGGAGACGGTGCGTTCCCGCATATAGGGAACCGTCCGATCTGGCGCGACGTCCTCGAAACGATTGAACTGCCTGCGACGCCTGGTATCTGAACTGTATTAGTGTAGTACTCCGTATAATGTGAGAGAAAGAGTAGAGAGATGGCTAAGAACGAACCCGTATACTTGACCGCGGATGGCCTGGCGAAGCTGCAAGAAGAACTTGCGTACCTTACCGGCACGCGCCGGCGCGAGGTAGCCAAGATGATCGCCGAGGCGAAGGCTGAAGGAGACATCAGCGAGAACGCGGGTTATGACGAAGCAAAGACCACCCAAGGATTTCTTGAGGGTCGCATTCGAGAGATTGAGTCGATCGTCAACAACGCACAAATCATCGAGCAAAACGGCAACGGTAGCAACGGCATCGGTATCGGCCATACAGTGGTCGTGCAGGAAGATGGTTCCGACATGCAGGAGACGTATACGATCGTCGGCTCCGCCGAGGCCAGCCCTGCCGAAGGCCGCATCAGTAACGAGAGCCCCATCGGCCAGGCCTTGCTCGGCAAAAAAGTTGGAGACAGTGTCTCGGTCGCATCGCCGGGCGGGACGATCGTTTTTGAGATTCTGAGCATCTCCTAATCGCAGCGGCGCTAGCCGACAAGCGCCTGCCCCGAACCCATGCCAGCGTACCCATAGCAACTAAGGAAGGCTTCCCGTGGCTTCCACGCCTACATTATTGTTTGACCCCGAATCGCTCACCGACCAGGAAGCGGCCCGGCTACACAATCTGCAAAGGCTTAAGGACACGGGGATCGACGCGTTCCCTGCTCGTGTGGAACGGACGCATACAGTAGCGGAAGTGCGCGCCCTTTTCGACGAGGATGAATTGCCTGCCGATCAGGTTTCCATCACGGGCCGGCTCAAGCGAATCCGCGTTATGGGCAAGATGAGCTTCGCCGACTTGGAAGACGGAACCGGGCAGATCCAGCTAGTTCTGCGCCGGGATGATCTGCCCGACGGTTGGTACAACGAGGTGTGGAAGAAGCTCATCGACTTGGGCGATTTTGTCGGCGTTACCGGAACGCTGGTCGTGACTAAGACGGGTGAGCCAAGTGTCCAGGCCAGCAGCGTTCGGGTGCTGAGCAAGGCCTTGAAACCCATGCCCGACAAATGGCACGGCGTACGCGATCAGGAGACGCGCTATCGACGCCGCTATGTGGACTTGCTTGCGAATCCGGAAATACGCGACCTTTTCCGAAGGCGCGCCGCTATCGTCCGAGCACTGCGAGCCTATCTCGACGGAGAGGGTTTTCTTGAGGTAGAGACGCCAATTTTACAGCCGGTCTACGGCGGTGCGGCGGCTCGGCCGTTTGTCACGCATCACAATCAGCTCCACCAGGACCTCTACCTGCGCATCAGCTTCGAGCTGTATTTGAAACGGTTGGTCGTGGGCGGATTCGACCGCGTCTACGAAATCGGGCGTGATTTTCGCAATGAAGGCGTCAGCTTCAAGCACAATCCCGAGTTCACCCAGCTCGAGTTCTATGAAGCCTACGCAGATTACCAGGATGTGATGGCGCGCACGGAGGAAATGATCCACTTTGTCGCGATGCAGGTTATGGGCGAACCGGTGATTAGCTGGCAGGGGCATGAGATTGACCTAACGCCCCCATGGAAGCGAATGTCCCTACGCGACGCGATTCGCGAGGCTTGCGGGCTAGACTACGAGGCGTATCCTGATGCCGAATCGCTCGCGTCCGCTATGCGCGATATCGGCCATGATCCCGACACCGGCAGCAATTGGGGCAAGCTGGTAGATAGCTTGCTGTCGCGGTACGTGGAACCGAATTTGATCCAGCCGACTTTTCTGATCGACTATCCCAGGGACGTGAGCCCGCTGGCCAAAGGTTCACCGGACGATCCACGGCAGGTGGAGCGCTTCGAAGGCTTCATTGGCGGTATGGAAATCTGCAACGCGTTCTCAGAAATCAACGACCCCATTGACCAGTATCAGCGTTTTGTCGACGAGAACTACCGAGCACGACACGGCGACGAGGAAGCCCATCCCATCGACGAAGACTTCATAGAGGCGCTGAGCTATGGGATGCCACCCACAGGCGGCTTTGGAATGGGCGTCGACAGGCTGACCATGCTCTTCACGGACAAAGACACGATTCGTGAGGTTATCCTCTTTCCCCATCTTCGCAGCCTGCGCGATGAAGTCGAGGCAGGACCCGGCAAGGCCAGCCAGCAGACCGGCAGCGAATAGACTCGGCCGGCTGACCGGGTAAGCAGTATATGATGTCGGATGCTCAGCGACGCGCGATTTTGGGCGTCTTGCTGCTCGCCCACATGGCCCTGGCCAGTGCCTATAGCATATGGAATCCGCTGGCGGAGGCGCCGGACGAAGCCGACCACTTTGCGGTCATTCGTTACCTGGCGGCTAAACGCGCACTGCCCAGCGGACCACGCGTTACGCAGAGCAAGCATCCTCCGCTCTATTACGTGGGCGCCGCAATTGCAGCTTCCGCCGGCGACCCATTGGACTACGCTTTTCTGCGCGCCAATCCTGACGTAAGCATCCAGCCGGTCGCCCACTGGTCACCCAATTTCTTCATCCACACGACGCTGGAAGACTGGCCCTGGCGGGCGGGTCCGCTCGCCTTTCACCTAGCACGCCTTTGGTCCGTGCTGCTCAGTACATTGGCAATCTGGGCCACCTATTCCATGGTCCGTACGGGTTTTCCTGGACGAGACGGCCTTGCACTGGCCTCCGCGGGTTTACTGGCCTTCATCCCGGAGTTCTCGTTCATAGGCGGCGCCGTCAACAACGATAGCGCCGCTGCACTCGCGGGAGCCCTCATTCTGTGGGGCGCGCTAGCGCTGTATCAGCGGGGGGGCCGGTGGCAGGCGGCGTGGTGGACTTCGCTGGCCATGGCCTTTGGATTGCTCGTAAAGGTGAGCACGGCCGCCCTGTGGCCCGTCGTCATCCTTGCAGCCGTACTGGGAGCAACTGGAGCCGCAGCGCAGGCAGACGGCAACCGGGGATGGACACGTTCTGTCCGGCAGAGCTGGCGGCGCTGGGCCGGTTCGAGTACGGTTATCATCGCGGCGGCCCTGCTAATTGCGTCGCCATGGTTGGTCCGCAACTGGCGTTTGTACGGAGACCCGCTTGGCGCAACGATGGCGGCGCAGACCATCGACTTGCGGACCACGTCCTGGACCATGGCCGACACAGGTTGGTTGCTCAAAGGCTGGTTTGTCTCCTTTTGGGGCAAGTTCGGCGGCGCCGGACACATCCCCATGCCGGCGTGGATCTACTGGGTTCTGGCCACTGCTGTGGTCGCGGCTGCAGCCGGTCTGATACGCGTTTGGACGCGCGGCGATGAACGCGACCGGCCGGTACTGTTTCTACTGGCGCTCGCCATTGCGTGTGTCGCGATAGGGATCTGGCGCTATTCATTGGTGGCCCTGGGAACGGATCAGGGCCGCCTGCTGTATCCCGCCAACAGCGCCATAGTGACGCTGTTGGCGGTGGGTTCGGCGGCGTGGATACCGTTGCGAGCGAGGCGAGGCGCAGCCGCCATCGCCATTGCCGCCGTAGCTGCGTTAGGTATGTATGGCCTAGCAGGCGTCATTCGTCCTTCGTTTGCGGCGCCGCCTCACCTGACTAGTGCGGAGTTACCGCCGGCCGCGGCTACAGCGGGCATGCCGCAATTCGGTCCTCTGACGCTAATCGAATGGCAGTTATCCGAGACGCCGCTCCTCACATGGTATGCGCCACATGCGACGCAGGATGATTTGCGGACCGTCTTGCGCGTTGTTGCCGACGATGGCGCTGTCGTTTGGGAGTGGCGCCGCTCCCCCGGCTATGGGCGTTTCAGCACCGATCGCTGGCCGGCGGGCACGATTATCGACGATGAATACTCGATCAGTTGGCCGGAATGGGCGGGTCCCGGTATTTATCGACTCGAGGTGGGCGTCCAGCTATTCGGCGGCGAGGATTTCATACCAACGATTGACGGTAACCCACCAGACCCGGATAGCGCCTACTACACATTGGGCATGATCGAGCGTCGCTGAGCCAGGCGAGACTTGGTCGAACTGCCGTATACATTTCCTCTCACCTATACGTAAGCTGTGGTACACTACTGCTTACTTCGATCTGACGCATCCAGCACCTATCTGCGTGGGCCCGCACACCGTGCCCTGGTTCGCGAACTACCCCAGCATCACCGCAACGGCAGTGCGATCCCTCGAGATTCCCAAGACTGCCATGCAGCTGCAAGGGACTTGCGGAGGAAGTACGTGCTTACCAAGGTATTCCTGGTAGAAGATGAAATCGTTACCCGAGAAGGTATCCGCGACAACGTCGATTGGGAATCCATTGGATACCAGTTCTGCGGCGAGGCGTCCGACGGCGAAATGGCGCTTCCGCTCATCCGACAGGCGCAGCCGGATGTACTGATCACGGACATCAGAATGCCGTTTATGGACGGCCTGGAGCTTTGCCGGATTGTGCGCGAGCACATGCCCGGGCTGAAGATCATTATTCTGAGCGGGCATGACGAATTCGAGTATGCGCAGCAGGCGGTGGAGCTGGGCGTGACACAGTATCTGCTCAAGCCGGTCGGCGTGCGCATGCTACAGGAGTCGCTCACACAAGTTGCCTCTGAAATTGGGCGGGAAAGGGCTCAGGCGGCAAACCTACAGGAAATGCGCCAACAGCTCGAAGAGAATCGGGCCGTCTTGCGCGAGCGATTCCTCATGCAGCTGCTTTCGGGCGGCCTGTCGACTCCTGACGCCATCACGAAGAGTCGCGAGTTAGGTATAGAACTCGTTGCTCGCTTCTATCTTGTGCTCGCCTTGCGCGTCGAGGGTGCTCGCACGGGCTTGGGTTTCGAGAACTGCCAGCGCGCAAAGGAAATTGTGTGCTCGCTCATGGAACATCATGATGACGTTCTACTCATCCAGAAAGACTTTTGTGAACTGCTTCTAATCGTGATGGGGGACAGCATTGCCTATCTTGAGCACGCAGGATATCTCCTCACACAACTGATCCGGAGCGAGATCACGGAAAAGCTCTCCGTAAAAGTCGCTTCCGGCGTGGGTGAACCACAGTCGCGCATCAGCGATATCCCAGTATCCCTCTCGCAGGCGCTGCTGGAGCTAGAGAACGCGAGCGGTGACGACAGAGGCGGGGCGAGGACTAAGACTGACAAAGCTGAGCTACTCAAGCTAGATCGGACCGCGGTCGCGGAGTATCTGCGGTTTGGCGTCGCCGCGGATTATGATTCGTTCAACGCCCGCGCGATTCGCCCTTTGGCCGAAGCGGCCCTACGCTCACAGGTAATCAAAACGGTGGCCATGGTCGACGTAGCCCTGACGACGGCGCGCTTCGTGGCCGAATTGGGCGGCAGCGTCGATACGATTGTGCCGGAGATCAACAACATCGAGATATTGCTGCGCGACATTCGCACGAGCCAAGAATTCGAGCGCCAGGTTCGCGAAATCATTATGAAGGCGCTGGAGTTCCGCGACAGCGCAGCCAGCGCTCCCTATGCCGATATGATCCACCGCGCCAGACAGTATGTCCTGGAGCGGTTCTCGGATCCCGACCTATCCCTGTCCGAGACGGCAGCGCAGGTAAATTTGAGCCCGAGCCATTTCAGCGCTGTCTTCAGCCGCGAAAGCGGGGAGACTTTCAAGGAATACGTGACATCGGTCAAGATACACGAGGCAAAGGCATTGCTGCGGTCGACCAGCCTTACCTCCACCGAAATCGGCTACCGGGTAGGATACAGGGACCCGCACTACTTCAGCCACGTATTCCGACGCCAAACCGGGCTTACGCCCGGTGAATATCGCCGGCAGATAACATCCGACTAACGTCGCTTTCTACGTGCGCTTGGATTACCCATTTACGACCATGATCCTTGCGTTTCGGCCATGCCCCAGAGGAGCGTATCCCAGATGGTACAAGATGAATTTTCCGCCAACGCCTCGCCTCTTGGCGCTCAATTCGGAGGACCGGGATCCGACGTAGCACCGGATAGCTGGGACAAGCTAGTGTCGGACGCGTCGGGATTCGTGCCGGATGCGTGGGCGGGTTCACACTTGTCCATCCGCAACAAGATTCTGCTATCGCACTTGATCATCGTCGTTCTGGTCGTGGGCGTAAACGCAATGTTGCTCGTGCGCGTTGAACAGTACAACCGGCAATTCGATCACATCATTACGAACATCCTCACGGCGAACAGCATCAATGGCTATATCAAGCCGGCCATTGATCTTGAAATGTGGAACATTGTGGCCGGCAAGACGGCGTTTGCCGAAGGCAGTCAATACCAGATTATCGACGGCGTTAATGATAAAGTCGGCCAGATGATCGAAGGCACGGATTCCGACAAGTCACGCATCAAACTGGAAGTTATCCTGCGCGCCATGGATTCGTTGACGCGCTACGTCGACCTGATGGGCGAACAAATCGCCAGGGGCAGCACGGTCGCTGAGAACGAGAAAGTGCTGGAAAACGTGCGCGGCGTATCGGATGTGGTCGAGGCCAGTATTCAGGACTACATGCTCTTCGAAGTGAACCGCGCGGAGCAGAGCTACATGCAGGCGCAGGAACGCTTCAACCGCTGGGCCGTGATCTACATGGCGCTGACGACAGTGGTGGTGGTCTTTTCCGTGGGGGCAGCCTGGTTGATTTCACGGAGCATCTACGTGCCTATCACCAAACTCCACAATGTGACGACGACGATCACGCAGCACGACCTGCAATCGCTGATCAACCGGGACAATGCGGATGAGATCACAGAGCTTGGCATTAGCTTCAATATCATGATCGGCAGAATCCGAGAACTGCTGAATGCGGTGGTTGAAGAACAGGAGAATCTCAAGAAATCGGAACTGCGAGCGTTGCAGGCGCAGATCAATCCGCATTTTCTATACAATACACTCGATACCATCATCTGGATGGCCGAGTCGCGCAGAACGGAGGACGTCGTCGAAATCGTAAGCGCGCTGTCCACCTTTTTCCGGGTCACCCTGAGCAAGGGCAAAGACTGGATCACCTTGCGCGAGGAGATTCAACGCACGGAGAGTTACCTGACGATCCAAAAGATACGCTACCGTGACATTCTCGATTATGTAGTCGATGTCGATCCTGAAATTCTGGATTGCACTGTGCTCAAGCTGACATTGCAGCCGTTGGTGGAAAATGCGCTATATCACGGAATCAAGAACCGGCGGGGCGGGGGTACGATTACGGTGCGAGCACGGCGCGCGGACGGGAACTGTGCCCTGTTGGAGGTTATCGACAACGGCGCCGGCTTCACTTCCGACAAGCTTCTGCGCGTGCAACGCGAACTCGAAGACGAAGATGGTGAGTTTCTATTCCGAGCGAGCGGATTTGGCCTCGGAAATGTAAGTAAACGCATCAAGCTCTACTATGGGCGGGAATTTGGGCTGACAATTGACAGCGACCTCGGTTCCGGAACGCGAGTCGCACTGCGGATACCGTTGCAGGACGCTCCCAACGAAAGAATTTCCCCCAATATCGAAAATAATTCCACTCCTGAATCGCACCCAGAGGTCGTGTCGAGAATAACCAAACCGTTTTCGGGTGTTTACACATTGAACGGAAACGGCACCTCGATACAATAGGCTAGAAGTACGTCACGTGTCCTGCCACATAAGTGTGGTTCCATCTTGTCAATGCCATACAGTACAGGCCGTCAACGCGGTGATCCGGCGGATTTCACCCGGCTGAAACTTGCGTGCGACCCGTGAATGGGGCGTGACAGTCGTAATCCCAACGTCGGTTCAACACAATATCTAAACACGAAGGAGTGAAAG
>JBJYXA010000295.1:0-33473 GCA_046259705.1 Caldilineaceae bacterium | reverse complement strand
GCAAAGGGACGCGCGCCCCAGTACTCGGCCCATTCGCGCGGCAGATCCTCGATGGAGTAAGCGCTATGGTCCAGGCGATTATTGCCCAGCTCACGCAGACGATCGTCCATAATCGGTGTCAGACCATAGGGTGCGGCCACGATCTCGGCCGTCTGTTTTGCCCGTTGCATGGTGCTGGCATAGAGCGCGTCGATTTGGGGCAGATGCCCGGGCAACCAGGTGGCGAGTGCGCGCGCCTGCTGCACGCCTAGGTCGGTCAGCGGCTCGTCGGCGTTGCCCTGGTCCCACTCCTTCAGGTTCACATAGCTCTGTCCATGGCGGATCAGGTATAATTGCACGAAACGTTCCTCCTTTATGGTAACGCGCTTTCTTGCGCTTTCTACTCAGCGCCTGCCATCATACAACCACAAGACTAACAACAACCACAAGAGGAACTGCGCAGACCGATTGAGATACCCCAATGACTGAAAGACGCGACTACACTGACGCCTATTGCTCTGAATTCGACGCCACGGTTACGGCCGTAAGCCAGCTGGATGGAAAGCCTGCGCTGGTACTCGATGGCACGTACTTCTATCCGACCTCCGGGGGCCAGCCGTACGACACGGGTACCCTCGCAGGTCTGCCCGTGGTGGACGTGGTGACCGCCAACGGCGACGTCTTCCATATACTGGAACAGCCGGCCGACCCGGCGCTGGCGGGACAGACAGTCCATGGCGTCGTCGACTGGCCACGCCGCTTCGACCACATGCAGCAGCATTCGGGCCAGCATCTCATTTCACACGTATTCGACAGCCTGTTCGACTATGCCACCGTCTCAGTGCATTTTGGCGACACCGAATCGACGCTGGATCTGAGCACGGAGGAAGTCTCGCAGGACGAACTGGCGCGAGCCGAAGCGGCAGCCAATCAACACGTCTTTGAGGCCATCCCCATCAAGACCTACTTTGTGGACGAGTCCGAGATTGACAGCGTACCGCTGCGCCGTCCGCCAAAAGTGAGCGGCCAAATTCGCATTGTCGAAATCGCAGACACGGACTGGTCAGCATGCGGCGGCACGCATGTGCACACCACGGCCGAGATCGGACCCATCAAGTTCGTTCGCCAGCAGCGCATGCGCGGGCAGGCGCGCCTCAGCTTCCTGTGTGGACAGCGTGCGCTGGATGACTACGCACGCAAACACGACCTCATCACCGAGGTCGCGGCACTGTACGACACGGAGATCGGCCAGACGCCTGTGCTGGTCGCGCGTGATATGGAGAGGCTCAAAGACCTACAGCGGCAGCTCGTCGAGCTTCAGACGCTTCGGCTATCGGTGCTGGCTGACGAATTGACAGCGACCGTAGCGGCCAGGGACCGCAGGATAGTTGCCCGCTCGTTCGAGGACTTGGACGCGAACGGGGTGAAGACGCTGGCTAACTTGCTCGTGGAAAACGCGGGCACTGTGGCGCTGCTCGGCAGCACGCAAGGCGGAAAAGCCACGGTCATTTTCGCTCGCGCTGCGGATGTTACAATGCACTGCGGCAACCTGTTGCGCTCCTCGCTTCAGCAATTCGGCGGAGGAGGTGGCGGCCGGCCTGATTTCGCCCAGGGCGGCGGCATTCAGCCGGAAGACATGGACGACTTGCTGACGTTTGCGGCTGACCAGGCGCGCAAAGAGCTGAGCGACAGGCAATGACGACGTATTCCGAACGACAGCCGATGCCTGTCGTCGCGCTCGAATCCACAGTCATCTCCCACGGCCTGCCCTACCCGCAGAACCTTGCCCTGGCCCGTGACATGGAGGCCATCGTGCGCAAGCATGGCGCAGAGCCGCGCACCATGGGCGTGATCGGCGGTGAGATCGTCGCCGGTTTGGACGGCGCTCAGCTCGAGCATTTGGCCACCGCCGATAGTGTACGCAAAGTCAGCCGTCGCGACCTCCCCATCGTCGTGGCCCGTAAGCTGGACGGCGCCACTACCGTGGCGGCCACCATGTGGATCGCACAGCGTGCGGGCATCCAGGTGTTCGCCACGGGCGGAATCGGCGGTGTACATCGTACCATCGACGGCAATGGCTTGAGCGCAGACGTCAGCGCTGACCTGCAAGAACTGGCGCAGACACCCGTCATCGTCGTCTGCGCCGGGGCCAAGGCCATCCTCAATTTGGGCGCTACCCTTGAGTATTTGGAGACCTACGGCGTCACGGTTGCGGGCCTGGGTACCGACGAATTTCCCGCGTTCTACAGTCGCAGTAGCGGCCTCTCCCTAGACGTGCGCTGCGATTCGGCACAGGAGGTCGCGGACCTTTGGCGCGCCAAGCAGCAGCTCGGACTCCCGGGCGGGCTATTGGTTACGGTACCGATTCCGCCGCAAGATGAGATTCCCGCGCCGGAGATCGAGCCATTCATCGAACTGGCAGTCACCGAGGCTGGCGAGCTGGGGTTGCGCTCGGCAGAGGTGACGCCCTATTTGCTGGCGCGCATCGTCGAACTCAGTGGCGAACGCAGTTTGCGCGCCAACGTGGCGTTGCTGAAGAACAACGCGCGCGTTGCTGCGGAGATTGCCGTTGCGTTGGGGTGAAGGGAAGCCTCCTGCAAGCTGCTTGCTTCCAGGAGGCAGTGAGGTCAAAGAAATTAGGCGGGATCTTCGAGCAGTTTGAGGAATTCCTTGCGGTCCAACACTTCCTTCTCGAGCAAGGTCTCGGCCAGCAGCACCAATTTATCTCGGTTCTGGGTCAGAATTTGCCGGGCGCGGCCGTAGGCTTCATCCACCATGCGCCGTACCTCGTTATCGATGGAGCGGGCGATTTCCTCGCTATAATTGCGCCGCTCGCCGAAATCCATACCCATGAACGGGTTGGCGTCCGCATGTTGGAGCTGCATAGGCCCGATCACGTCGCTCATGCCGTAGCGCGTGACCATGGCCTTGGCCAGTTTGGTCACGCGTTCCAGATCGTTGGTCGCGCCCGTCGACGGTTCGTGGAACACGAGTTCTTCAGCCACACGTCCGCCGAGCAAACCGGTCAACTCGTCTTCGTACTCGGCCTTGCTCTTCAGGGTGCGGTCGTCTTCCGGCAGCGGCATCACATAGCCGAGCGCCTGGCCACGGCTCACGATGGTGATCTTGCCCACCGAGTCGGCATGGTCCAGATTTTCCATGACAATGGCGTGACCTGACTCGTGATAGGCGACCACCTTACGGTCCTCTTCGGAGAGGACACGGCTGCGCCGCGCAGGACCTGCCATTACCCGCTCGATGGACTCAACCATCTCTTCCATGCCGATAGTGCGTTTGTTGCGACGCGCGGCCAAGATGGCCGATTCGTTTACCAGGTTCTCCAGATCGGCGCCTACCATACCCGGCGTCTGGGCGGCGATCACGCCTAGATCCACGTCGGGTCCGATGGGCTTACCGCGCGTGTGTACGAGCAAAATCTCTTCACGGCCGCGCTTGTCAGGCCGGTCCACTACGACCTTACGGTCGAAGCGTCCAGGCCGCAACAGTGCCGGGTCTAGAATGTCGGGACGGTTGGTGGCGGCAATAATGACGATATTGGTATCGCTGTCGAAGCCGTCCATTTCCACGAGGATCTGGTTTAGCGTTTGTTCGCGCTCGTCGTTGCCGCCGCCCATGCCGGCGCCTCGATGGCGCCCTACGGCATCGATCTCGTCGATGAAGATGATACAGGGAGAATTCTTCTTGGCTTGATCAAACATATCACGCACGCGACTTGCGCCGACGCCGACGAACATCTCCACAAATTCGGAGCCGGAACTGCTAAAGAAGGGTACACCGGCTTCGCCGGCCACGGCTTTGGCCAGCAATGTCTTACCCGTACCGGGAGAGCCCACCATCAACGCACCCTTGGGGATGCGAGCGCCAAGCGCTGCAAATTTCTGCGGCTCGCGCAGGAATTCGACGACTTCGGCCAGCTCTTCTTTGGCCTCATCGGAACCGGCTACGTCCGCGAAGGTCACGGTCGGCCGGTCGGCGTTATCCAATTTTCGGGCCCGGCTGCGACCGAACTGCATGGCCCGATTCTGCCCGCCTCCGCCCGCCTGGCGCATGATGAAGATGAAGAAGCCAAATATCAGGATCATGGGCAGCAACATGATCAGCCAATTGATAATCGCGCCGCTGTTGGGGGCGCTCTCCACATCGATCGGCAGATCTTCCAGCTTGTCCTCGCTGACCCCCAATGCCTTCAGCGTCTCCAGCAAGCTGATGGTGTTTTCCTTGCGCCCACGCAGCACGGTATCGCTATCCGCCAGCTCCACGGTGAGCATGTCGCCCTGTACCGTAATCTGCTTGATGTCACCCGACTCGACCTTCTGAGCAATCTCGTTCAGCCCGACTTGGTTCGAGGTGTCGGAGGAGGTGTTGATCAGAAAGCGCGAACCAATAACGACCAGTCCAATCAGGACCAGCCAAAACCAGTAACGTCCAAAATTACCCGGGCCATTTGACATGCCGCCCGGCTCGCGGTTGCCATCGCCACCGTCTCTGCCGTGGTTGCCTCCGACGTTACGTTTATTGTTACCCGGAGATTGCTTATTATCCTGCGCCATTTCACTCCTGCTATTATCTGCCCCAACGCCCGCCTATGCGATAGCGTCCAGAGCCTCTCTAATACTTGTGCCTACCAAATGCGTCTGCGCCCTATGGACGGGTGGCAAATCGGGTGAAACGCGCTTGTCCGGCACTGATGCCTCATCCGGTTTGTCGCTGAGACAGATCAGCAAGCAACCTCGCTCGGACAACCACGATGCCAGCTCCGCCACCTCGTTAGTCAGCGTGATCTCCTCGGTCAACATCCGCTCTACCGGAGCATCGTCCGGCACATTACCCATACGCGCCACCGTCGCAACAAACTCGCGCCGGCGAAAATACTTGAACGGCGTCGGGTCGCCTGCACGCACACTCGCCAAGACTGCTTCGTGCGTCTGGCGCATGCTTTCTCCGGCCGCCGAAGTGCTCTTTATTCGGGTATCCACCCAGCGCAAGAACTGCTCGAAATTTGCGAGACTGCCATTGGCAACCTCTTGTAGGATTTCATCGAAAGTGACAAGCTCCGCATTGAGCACCAGACAGATATAGGCCAAGTAGTCTTGATTATCGGCGGTGAGAAAATGATAGCGAGCTCGGTTCAGTTCCGCATACTCTTTTTCGAACGCCTCGCGGTCGAAATTCTCACCTAGCACATCGACCATGGTGCGGTAGATGCCTTCCAGACGCGCCTCATTGATCACCTGATCATTGCGGCCCTTGGCGCCCAGCGCCGTCTTGTCGATATCGATGACCGCAACTGTACGACGATCCAGGTGCAGTCCCCGTTCCAACGTCCATTTCACCCAATCATCCAGGGCACACCAGCGATTGACGCAATAGACCGCTGCATCCTCATCGATATCTACGACGACGTCTTCATCTGGACAGGCGCGCCCAATCGCGCAACTGCCTTCCCATCCGCTCACCTCGATCATATTGGCGTATGCCTGACCATCGCTATGAAGCGTGTCGCCGACGAAGACCAGTTCGCTCAGTTCGGTGGTTTCACCGCGCAACCGCTGACCCTGTTTTGCCAGCCAAATTGCAGCTTTGGCGTACTCGGCGTCGAGCTTGCGCGGAATGTGCTCGTCGGGAAGACCCATACGGTAATAGGCAGATTTCAACCCTGGGATGCGCCGGTCCAACGGTTCGAGATTACGATATATGACAAAATCGCCGAAATAGTCAGAAAGCGCTGCACGCCCGAAAGATTGTAATTCCGGCTGAGACGCTCCGACTGATGGCAAAGTTACAGGTGACATACTGCTCACAATTTCCCCCTATCGCTCACGGATCCTTTGAACCCCATCGTTCTTTGCCGCAACCTGTACACAGCCGTAATTGCGCAACCGTGCACCACATCCAAATGTAAGCCGAACAACCAGCCGTTCTTGAACCGAGGCTACACTGGCAACAACGCATTTGCCAACTCTGTCCGATTCTGACCCAAGTAGCCCTGTGCGACGATCAATTCCGCATTGAGCAGGCTACCCCCTGCTGCGCCCCGGATCGTATTGTGACCGAGCGCCACGAACTTTATATCGAATATCGGGTCAGGTCGCAGCCTTCCTACCACCGTCGCCATACCGGGCACCGAGCCCGCCAATCGATCCAGCCTTGGTTGCGGCCGATCCGGCGCTTCCTGATAGAGGATCGCCGGTCTTGGTGCACTCGGCAACCCAAGTCTCGACGTCAGCGGATCATACTCGGACCACGCTTGAACTACGTCGTCGATATCAGGCTTTGTCGTAAATTCTACGCTGATGGACTCCAAATGTCCATTGCGCACGGGTACTCGGTTGCACTGAGCGCTGACGACAAATTCGGCATATGCAACGCCTTCACCGGTGAAGGTACCGAGCAGCTTGTGCGGCTCCTTCTGTTCCATCTTTTCTTCTTCCCCGGAGATATACGGTACCACATTGTCCAGAATATCCATGCTGCTCACGCCAGGATATCCGGCTCCGCTGATAGCCTGCATGGTTACCACAAAGAGCTTCTCCATGTGGAATCGTTCATGCAATGGGTGCAGGGCGCTGACCAGGTGAGTCGTGCTGCAGTTCGGATTGGTAACGATGAATCCGTCCCAGCCGCGATTGCGTTTCTGTATCTCAATCAAACCGAGATGCTCCGGGTTTACCTCAGGGATCAACAGCGGCACGTCCACGTCGTAGCGATGATTGCGCGCGTTGCTGCAGACCCCGTAGCCGGCAGCGGCGAATCGTTCCTCGATCTCACCCGCATTGGTTGATGGCAGAGCACTAAACACGAGCTCGCAGTCGATACCCGGCTCGCAAGGCTGCAAGATCGCGTCTTTCAGATGATCGGGCATATCCCCGCGCAAATTCCAGTTGCACCCATCCTCATAGCGCTTGCCCTGATTGCGTTCTGATGCACACAGGGCAGTGATTTCGAACCACGGATGGCCTTGAAGCATCTGCACAAAGCGCTGTCCAACTGCACCGGTCGCGCCCAACACGCCGACCTTGACCTTCTCGTTCCCCATGGTGCCTCTCCATACCGCCACAGACGATTTGCCTGTAACTTTGCGACAAGACAATTGTTCTACAAACTAGGACATGTCCACACCGCGCTCAGCCGAGACCATTATCCATGTCATACATACCAAATGAGCTACCTGACTGGCTAAGCCGTAAAAGTCAGTGCAATCATGTCGGCCAGCACGCCGGCCGCAGTTACCTCCACGCCGGCGCCCGGCCCCTGGATGACCAGGGGGTTCGGATTGTACCAGCGCGTGAGGAACTCTACCAGATTATCCGTTCCAGTCAACCGGCCAATCGGGCTTTCCTTCGCCACGACAACAGGACCAGCAGAACACCGCCCATCTTCCACCCCTGCGGCATAGCGAAGGACGCTGCCTCTCGACTCCGCATCGGCTACCTTGCGGCGATAACCCTCATCCAGGTCAGGCAGCGCCGATAGGAACTGGTCCACGGTGAGGTCATCCATGCCGGCCGGGTAGAGGGGTTCTACGTCGACATCCTCCAGGTCAAGCCGCCAGCCCAGGCCGCGGGCAAGGATCAGCGCCTTGCGAGCCACGTCCATTCCATTGAGATCGTCGCGAGGGTCGGGCTCAGTGTAGCCCTGTTTGTACGCATCGGAGACTACTTCACTGAAAGCACGGCCCTCATGCAGGCCACTCATCACATAGCCTAGCGTGCCGCTCAATGTTCCGGTGATTCGTTGAACTTCGTCACCGCTAGCCACCAATCTGCCCAGCATCTCGTTGACCGGCAAGCCCGCGCCGACTGTTGCCTCCCACCGGGCCATGCCAAGATTCCGCGCCCCCGGTACGCCACCGTCGACATGGCCGGCAGTCACGATGAAATTGTATGCGTCTTGATCGGTCGTCAGCGGTTTCTTGTTTGCCAGAACGACCTTGTATCCGCGTTCCAGCGCATAGAGCAGACCGGGTAGTGTGGATTCGCTGGAGGAACAATCGACGACAAGTGCGTTCGAGCGCCCCGCGATATCAACGATGCTGTAGGAATCTCCTTGCGGTCCGCCCAAAGGATGTGCAGCAAGCTTACCGCCGCGCGCTTTCAGCTCGATGGCCTCCCACAGCAGTGCGTCTTTCAGTTCGCGTTCGAGCGACACGAATGCGCCGTTGCTGTCACAGATGGCCACCACGTCCAAATGCAGCCCATACTCGAGCGCGTGGTGTCCGCGCAGGTTCAGGATCTGGCGCAATAAAGCGCGGCCAACACCCCCGACACCGAACAGGATTACGGGCACATTTCGCATGGTTCGATATGACTCTCCTATCCTCTCTTGTACAGCTATCCGCATGGCCACCCGCTCAGCAAACACCGGATAGACATGGCTATCTGCGACATACTGAACAGGCGGTCCTACAAGTTCTAGCCTACTGAAGCGGGCTCGTCTAGACGAACCCGCTTAACGGAGATTACTCCGCTGGCCCATCGGTTTATCCAATTCAAAAATGTCGTGAATCGCGTTGACGGCTGTGGCCGTGTCTTTCTCGGAGACGACCAGACTCACATTTGCTTCACTCGAGCCCTGGGCAATAGCTACCACGTTGATCTTTTTATCGCCGACGGCTTTGAAGATACCGGCCGCGAGCCCGGGGGTTCCGCGCATTCCGCTGCCCACCACGGCAACAATCGAAATCTGCCGTTGACCGAAAATCCGGTCGACATAGCCGCGCTCCAGTTCGGTTCGAAACTCCGCTTCCAGATCTGTGATCACCGTCTCAGCATAAGTCTCCGGCACAACAAAGCAGATGCTTTGCTCGCTGCTGCTCTGGCTGATCATCAGCACATTGGCGTCGCTGGCTGCCACGGAGCGGAATGTTCGCGCGGCAATGCCGGGTACCCCCATCATCCCCCGTCCGGCTACTGTCACCAGATTCAGCCCCTGGATGGAGGTAATGGCCTTGACGGCGCCTTGCGATGCCTCATCGCTTTGTCCCACGATCGCCGTTCCCGGGTGTTCGGGTTCGAACGTATTCAGTACCCGAAGAGGTATGCCGTTGTCCAGCGCCGGTGCAACGGTCTTGGGATGGATCACCTTGGCGCCATAGTAGGATAGCTCCGCCACTTCTTCGTAGCTCAGCTGGTGCAAGCTGCGCGCCGAAGGGACGATGCGCGGGTCCGCAGTCATTACGCCGTTGACGTCCGTCCATATCTGGATTTCGTCCACATCTAGCGCCGCGCCTACAATCGCGCACGAATAGTCCGAACCGCCCCGACCGAGTGTAGTTGGTATTCCGTCCTCGGTTGCACCTACAAAACCTGTTACCACGGGAACAACGCCGGCCTCGATGATGGGCAGGAGCCGTTTGCGGCAGCGCATCTTGGTCAGCGACATAATAGGCTCTGCACCGCCGAACACCTTGTCGGTGACGATCAGGTCGACCGCGTCTACCGCCTCGGCTGGGACGCCTTGCGCACGCAGCACCGCGGCCAGAAGCGGCGCATTAAGCCGCTCACCCAATCCGCTCACTACGTCCAGGCCACGCTGTGTCAATTCGCCCAATACGGCGATACTGCTGCACAGGCGGGCAAACGAATCCAACCGTTCATCTAGCTCTCGACCCAGGGCAGCCCTTTCGCCACCGTCGTCGATGAGTTGGCCGGCCACAAACTGGTGCTTCACACGCAACGTGTCTTCCGCCTCGCGATGGAACTCCGTATCCCCGTGCGCGGCACGGTGCGCCGCATCGATCAGCAAATTCGTCACACCGGACATGGCGCTCGTCA
The DNA here is from genome assembly GCA_046259705.1 of Caldilineaceae bacterium. Lineage (GTDB taxonomy): Bacteria > Chloroflexota > Anaerolineae > Caldilineales > Caldilineaceae > JASGTU01. Next base: position 23,700 of record JBJYXA010000295.1, on the reverse strand, counting down.
CCACGATGACGCCGGGTCGCTCACTGGCGTTCTGTGTCTCGACTGCGCCGGCAACAATCTTTGTTGCCTGGATGAAGGCGTCGACATCGCCAACGGACGTCCCACCAAACTTCATCGAAATCATGCCTAAGAAGTCCTCATATTGTAGTCAAATCGCCGGATTGGATCGCCCGTCGACCCAAAGCACCATCCGGAACTGTGTTCACTATCAGCTCGCTCTGATATAGTGACTCTTCACCAGCGCGTTGTTATATACTTCGGTCCCTGTATGCTCGAACTGAAGCATCGTGTCCAGTTCGCCAAACAATGGAATCCCTGAGCCGAGCACGACCGGCAACCGCGTGATGATCAATTCGTCGATCATATCGGCGGCGAGAAAACTCTGAATTGTCAGGCCGCCGTCAACATAGAGATTTTCATAGCCCCGGCGACGCAATCTTTCCACCAGGCTCTGCACGTCGCCGCTGGCAAGCTCTGCCTTGCCAGTTAGGTGGGCCGGTATTTCTTTGAGATGTTCGCTCAAGACGAAGACAGGCCGCTCGTAGGGCCACACCCGGAACGATACGACCGTCTCGAAGGTGTTGCGCCCCATGACGATGGCGTCGATCCCCTCGATAAATTCGGCGAAACCGTAGTCGCTCTGCTCAGGATTGGGCACCTCCAGTAACCAGTTCAAACCGCCGTCGCTGGTCGCAATATAGCCGTCGAGACTCGTCGCAATATAGACGTAGTTCGTCATTCCGAGATCCCCAACAGCTTTTGCGCTAGCTCATTGTGGGCCACATCGGTTTGCTCGCCGGTTTCCAAGTCCTTGATCGCGACTACGCTCTCTCCGAGTTCCCGCGGCCCCATCAGCAGTGCATATCGAATACCGCGCTCTTCCGCGTAGCGGAACTGTTTTCCGTAGCGATCGGGGTCCGGATAGACGTCCACGCGAAGCCCCGCGGTCCGCAGTTCCTGCGCCAATGCCAGGCTTGGGGCTATGGTCTCCTCGTCGAACAGCGTCACGAGCGCCTGCGGCTGACCGGCAAGCCTTTGCGGGAACATTTCCTCCTCCTGCATGACCAAGAGGATACGCTCCAACCCCAAGCTGAATCCGCAAGCAGGAATCCGCTGCCCGCTGAACATGCCGATGAGTTCGTCGTAGCGTCCACCAGCACCTCCAGAACTGCTGAGCCCCGGAAAGTCGATCTCGAAAATCGGTCCCGTATAGTAGCTCAAACCCCGTGCGAGATAGGGGTCTGCGCGCAGATAGGCTCCAGCGGGTCCAGAGTGACAATAAGTGAATATCGTCTTGACAGATGCCACGCCGGCCATTCCTTGCTTCGACTCAGCCAGCACCTGGGTTAACCAGGTCAACATCTGATCATTGCCGACTGGTGCGGCAGCCATTGAATTCAGGAGGCGTTCCGCACTATCTTGGCCGATACCACGCGCAGCCAGTTCCTCGCTCACGCCGTCGATACCGATTTTGTCTAGCTTATCGATGGCAACCAGCGCAGTATCCTCCAGAGTCGGAGGAACGCCCGCCACCTCTAGTAGACCGCGCAGGATGCCGCGATGGTTGAGGCGTATCGCGAACGGGTGCCTATCGCCAAACCCGAGATCGAGTAGTACCTGCGCGCCGGCGTTCAGCACCTCTGCCTCTACCGTTTCGCCGGTGGAACCTACGATATCCAGATCGCACTGGTAGAACTCGCGATATCGTCCTTTGGCCGGGCGATCGGCCCGATAGACCGGCTGGATTTGATAGCGCTTGAATACAGTGGGCAGATCGTTACGATACTGAGCCACAACTCGCGCCAGCGGTACCGTAAGGTCATAACGCATGCCCGCGTCACCGACACTATCTTCGGTGGGGTGATCGCTCAGCGCGGTGGCCAATTTGTCACCACGCTTCATGACGCGGAAGATGAGTTTCTCATCCTCTCCATATTTGCCCAACAGCGTCGACAGCCGTTCCATCACGGGCGTCTCCAATGGCTCAAAGCCATAGCTCTGATAGACGCGCTCAATGACGTCGATCACATAGTTGCGCCGAAGGACATCCAGCGGAAGGAAATCTCGCATTCCGCTTATGGGTGCGGTATTTGCTTTTGCCATACCATCTACTCCAGCCTATTTGCCCTTAGGCAACAAAAGCGACTAATGCGCATATGCGCGCCGGGTTATTTGGCGAGCGAGACCAACGGGTCGGTGTAGGCAAGGCCAAATGCCTCGGCCACCAAATTATGCGTCAACTGGCCGTGATGCACGTTCAACCCATGCAGAAGATCCGGGTGGTTTCGCACCGCCTCCAAGCCATTGTTTGCCAGGTCCAGGGCGTACGACATGGTCTGATTGACCAAAGCGAATGTGCTCGTACGCGGCACTGCGCCGGGCATGTTGGCCACGCAGTAGTGCACCACGTTGTCGATCACGAAGGTCGGGTTGCTGTGTGTAGTGGGACGGCTAGTCTCAACGCAACCGCCCTGGTCGACCGCCACATCCACGATCACGGCGCCATTGCGCATTTCAGCCAACATTTCTCGGGTGACCAGCCAAGGTGCCCTTCCGCCTGGAATAAGCACAGCCCCAATTATCAGATCAGCCTCGAACACGGCTCGCTCAATGTTGTACTCGTTGCTAGCCCTCGTTTGCAGGCGGCCGCGAAAGATGTCGTCGAGATATTGCAACCGGTCGTGATGTATATCCAGGACGCGAACCTGTGCTCCCATGCCCAGCGCGACCTTAGCCGCGTTGGCGCCCACGGTGCCGCCGCCCAGGATGGTGACATCCGCCGGCGCGACACCGGGCACACCGCCGAGCAGCACACCGCGCCCGCCCTGATGCCGCTCCAGGATGGAAGCACCCACTTGCGTCGCCATGCGACCGGCCACCTCGCTCATGGGCATGAGCAGCGGCAGCTTTCCGTCTTTCGTCTGCACCGTCTCGTATGCTATGGCTGTGACACCGCTCTCTAGCAACACGTCGGTGAGCGGTCTGTCCGCGGCCAGATGTAGGTATGTAAACAAGATCTGGTCTTCGCGCAGAAAGCCATACTCCGGTTCGATGGGCTCCTTAACCTTGACGACCAGATCCGCCGCCCACGCGTCGGCCGCGTCGGCCACGATCTGGGCGCCGGCCTGTTCGAATTCCCAATCTTCCAAGAAGCTACCGGCGCCAGCATTCGACTCCACTAATACTTGATGGCCACGGCGAGCAAGTACTTCTACTGCGCCCGGCGTCAGGCCGACCCGGTTTTCACCATCCTTGATTTCTTTCGGTAGCCCGATTAACATACCCACGCTCCTTTGCGGACGAATGACCACTGAATAGGGGTGAAGGTTTCGTTGTAGCGCCGCACTGCAAATATCCTAATGGGTGCGCAAATCTGCCCGCCGGATCGATGGCTGCCAGTGTATCAGGAGCCTATCGTTCCAGCAAGATATCCTCCTTTACTGCGGCCCTGAATCGATGTATGAGAGAACCTGACGGCCCGCTACGACTCCTTCCGATGTGCAAATTTCCGCTCCGACGCCAATGGCGCGGTTCTGTAACTACCCGTTGGGCTTGCCAAACAATGTCTTTGTAGAGACAATGATCCTATTGTCTAACACCGACCAGCAAGTAGATTCAGCAGCAGTATGCGCCGTACCGCCAAAGTCTATGTGCAGCGACGCCTAAGTCGTCCACTGTCACTACACCGAGCTCCCGCCCCGGAGTCGTCCCGATGAATCTGGGTAACGTACTTGGATCGGGCCTGCGCGCCGCAACTCACGGGCTGGGGTTGGCGTGGCAGTGGGTCGTGTGCACCTTGCTCAACGGCCGCCGCCGGCTCTTTCGCGGTCGCCTTGCCGACTATGCTGTCATCGCGCTCGACCACAGCATTTCTGAGCGTATGCCGGACGTGCCCTGGTGGTACGCATATGTTCCCAACCTTAGGCTGCCGCTCAGTTTGGAATATATCTCGGATGCGCTGCGTCACATCGCCGAAGACCCCGATATCAAAGGTGTCGTATTCTTTATGAAAGCGCCAGGCTTAAGCCTGGCGCAAGCACAGAGCCTCGTTCTCATCTTCGAGCGCTTCCGGCAATGGGATGCTCAATATCGGCAACCCGGCGCCCCGCCCAAGCGCAATCTGGTGCACCTGGAACAGGTCGACATCCCTTCTTACATTGTCGCGTGCGGCGCCGACCTGATTACCATGACACCTATGGCGTCATGGGATGTCCTCGGCCTGCGCGCGTCATCCGTCTTCCTGAAAGATACGCTCGCCCGATTTGGAATCAAATTCGACGTCGTACAGATCGCGCCGTGGAAGACCGCGGCAGATCAGTTCAGCCGTTCAGAAATGAGTCCGGAGGGTCGCGACCAGGTCAACTGGCTGCTCGATAGCCTGTACGAGGACATTGTTGACACCGTCGCCGACAGCCGGGCCTTGAAGCCTGAAGCTGTTCGGGAACTGATCGACCGCTCACCACTTACTGCGGAGGAAGCGATGTCCGCCGGTCTCATTGACAAGGCGCTGTATAAAGACGAGATCGGCGGATACCTGGAAACCACTGAGGATCCGGCCAGCCTAAAGACATACGCTTCGACGCGCAGTCTCTTGTTGCGCCGTATCAAACATCATCCGCCAAAGAGTGTGGGAGTGCTCAACCTGAAGGGAACAATCACCGGCGGTGAGAGCCGAAGCTATCCGTTGCCCGTTCCCATACTGGGAGAGGGAACGATTGGCAGCATCAGCGTCGAGCAGCAGATCCGCACGGCGCGCAGGGATGATAACATGGCCGCGGTCATCGTCTTTGTGGATAGCGGCGGTGGTTCGGCGATGGCTAGCGACCTCATTTGCCGTGAGCTTGCCCTGCTCGGTCTGGAGAAACCGGTGATCGTCTATATGGGCGATGTGGCTGCCAGCGGAGGCTACTACATCGCCACGCCGGCCACAAAGATCGTTGCGCAAAGCGCAACACTTACCGGCAGCATCGGCGTCATCGTCGCAAAACCCGTCACGGCCGGCGCTGCGGACAAGATCGACGCCAATCGAGAGAGCATCCTTCGGGGACGCAACGCCGATCTCTACGCCGACGAGAATACATGGACCGACGAGCAGCGCACACAGGTCGAGGCAAACGTCCGCCACTACTACGCTGCGTTCAAGCAACGAGTCGCCGACGGACGCGGCCTTGAATTCGAGAGTCTAGACGTAATCTGTAATGGGCGCGTGTGGACGGGTAGGCAGGCGTTGGGCCACGGATTAGTGGACGAATTGGGCGATTTTCAACATGCGCTAGATCTCGCCTGCGAAGCTTCAGGATTACCTAGCGACGGTACTGTGCGCGTGCGCAACATTTCCGAACCGCGCAACCGCATCTTGCCCGAACCGGCGAGTCCCGTCGATGCGCTTGGCGGGGATATTACCTGGTCTCAGCTCCGGGACACGGCGGCGGCGCTGTTGCGGGGCGACTGGCAGCATATTTTGGGCCAGGAACACTACTGGTACCTCGCCGACGGTTTGCCCAGCATAGATGAACTCAAACGGCGCTCCTAACCATCGACGCCAACAACACGCGCGGCGCAGTCTAGCGCCCTTGCGCACTAGGTTGTTCACCTGACATTGTCCGAAAGGATCCCTCCATGCTCGACATCGCATCCATCCGAGCCCAGTTTCCGGCACTGCAGGAATCATTCAATGGTCGGCCGGCGATCTTCTTCGATAACCCAGGCGGTACGCAGGTCCCCAGACGCGTTATCGACGCGATGACCGACTACCTCGTCCACCGCAACGCGAATACACACGGACTCTTTGAGACGAGTCGCCGGACCGATGCTACCATCGATCGCGCTCGCCAAGCCGCCGCCGATCTACTCGGTGCGGATACCGGAGAAATCGTATTCGGCAACAATATGACTAGCCTTACCTTTGCGCTGAGTCACGCGCTCGCACAGGAATTCGGCCCCGGAGACGAAATCGTCGTCACACGGTTGGACCACGATGCAAATATCTCGCCTTGGCTGATGATGGCAGAAGACAAAGGCGCCATCGTGCGTTGGGCGGACATAGACATGGAAACCTGCATGTTGGATATCGAGCATCTGCAGTCGCTGATATCGCCACGTACAAAGTTGGTGGCCGTCGGTTACGCCAGCAACGCCAGCGGCACCATCAACGATGTAAAGACCGTGATCGAGTGGGCCAAGGCCAGCGGCGCCTATACGTTTGTCGACGCAGTGCAATACGCTCCGCACAATCTCATCGACGTCAAAGCGCTGGATTGCGACTTCCTTGCCTGCAGCGCATACAAGTTCTTCGGGCCACATGTGGGCATTCTATACGGGAAGCGCGAGCACCTGGAACGGTTGCGCGCGTATCGGGTACGTCCCGCCGGCGACGAGCCACCCGGCAAATGGGAACAAGGCACGAAGAATCACGAGGGGCTTGCAGGGACTGCCGCCGCTATCGATTACATTGCGGAATTGGGCGTCTCTTACGGCGGTGCTTCCCCAAGCGCCCCTCGCCGCGAGAAATTGCGCGCGGCATGGAGCCAGATTTCGGCTTATGAGCAGATGCTTATAGAGCGCATGATCGATGGTCTGCAACTCGTTCCGCGCATGCGCGTGTACGGCATTACGAGCCGCCTCGACTGGAAAAAACGCGTGCCTACCATCTCTATCCGCAAAGAAGGCACGACACCGCAACAATTGGCGGATGTCCTGGCGTCGGAAAATATATTCACGTGGGATGGCAACTTCTACGCGCTGGCGCTCTCGGAAAGGCTGGGCGTCGAACCTAGTGGAGGGCTGCTGCGGATGGGCATGGTCCATTACAATACCCTGGACGAAATCGATCGCTGTCTGCGCGCTCTGGAGCAAGTGTGACCCGCCGCTTCCACGACGGAATGCGAGCGCAACGCAAGCTCCCAACGTAGGCAACGCTTTTGCGAGCTCACAGAACCGATGCGAATAAACATGGTAGTAGACTTATAAGGACTTGATCGCCATTTAGCGCCTACGGTACAATGCGCGGACCCTTATCCCGTACATGCGACGATCCGTAGGCGCCGACAACAACTGCCCATGAAAAAACCGAGCGAGTGCAATAGTATCGAAGACGTACGCGACGCCATAGACGACATCGATCGCGAAATCGTCGATGCTTTGGGTCGTCGCTTCCAATATGTCAAAGCCATCACGCGATTCAAGAAGACCGAGGCCGAGGTGCGCGCGACGGATCGGTTCAATGCTGTCCTGAGAGCGAGACGGCAATGGGCAGCCGATGCCGGCATCGACCCCGAAGTCGTCGAAGAAATGTATCGGCTTCTGATTGCATATTTCATCGAAGAAGAGATGAAGGATCTCGGACTGGTCGACGCAAGTCAATCATGAGCGAGCGAGCGGCTGACACGCCGTTCCCTGACCTACGCGTAGCCTTGGTGCACGACTGGCTCAACCAGGTCGGCGGCGCGGAAAATGTACTTGAGGAACTCGTTTCCCTCTTCTCTGGGGCGCCGGTATATACCAGCTTCTATGCGCCCGACCATATGCCGACTTGCTATAGACAGTGGGACATCCATACAACGTTCATGCAGGCGCTGCCTGGCATTGCCACGCACCATCAGCGCTACATGCCGCTCTACCCTGCCGCCTTCGGTAATCTTAACCTCAGCAAATTTGACCTTGTCCTGAGCAACAAGAGCGGGTTCTGCCACGTTGTGAAGACACGGGCGGGCCAACGACGCGCAGTCCATGTCTGTTATTGCCTCACGCCAACCCGTTTCATCTGGTTATATGACCAGTACCTCGCTCGCGAACAACTCTCGAACGGCGTCGACAAACTGGTGCGGCCCAGCCTGGCGCCGCTACGCCGCTGGGACTATGCTGCGGCCCAGCGAGTAGACCACTTCATAGCTATCAGCAGCGAAATCCAGCAACGCATACGCACCTACTATGACCGCGACAGCGTGGTGATCCACCCTCCCGTGGACACAGACTTCTTTACGCCTGGCGATTCGACGGCGACGGACGGTGGCACAGCCGGCGATTACTATCTTATCGTCAGCCGTCTGATCCCGTACAAACGCATCGATCTTGCCGTTCAGGCCATGCAGTCGCTCCCGCAGGAACGGCTGCTTATCGTAGGCGACGGCCGGGATCGGGCAGCGCTGGAAGCGCGGGCCTCTGATAATGTCACCTTTCTTGGCCGGCAGAACCGCGAACGCGTTCGGGAACTACTGCGAAACTGCAAAGCGTTTATCTTTCCAGGTCTAGAGGATTTCGGCATCGCGCCTGTAGAGGCGATGGGCACAGGACGGCCTGTCATCGCATATGGCGCTGGCGGCGCCTGCGACACGGTTGTTCCTGGCCGTACGGGTGAGCTGTTCAGCGAACATAGTGCCGATGCGCTCGTCTCTGAGCTGGCGAAGTTCGATACGAGATGTTACGATCCGGCCGAATGTAGGCGTCAGGCGAGCAAATTCAGCCGTGGGGAGTTTCGGCGCAAGCTCACCGGTTTTCTGGCTACTGTGCTCGACAAGAAAACAAGGTAGACATACGCGGGGTAGACGCAGATGGAATTTCGCCAATACTGGCAGATATTCCGCAGACGGTGGTGGATTCCATTCCTGCTAATGGCCCTGGTCGCCATCTTCAGCGTCATACAGTTGCGGCCGTGGCAGCCGTCGCCGCCTTTTTATAACGCGTCGATGCGGATGCTAGTGGGCGTATTGCCCGCGGCGGACGCCGATGTTGCCGAGTATGATCCGCGTTACTATGCCTGGCTTACAAGCGAGTACTTGGTCGACGACTTTACCGAGGTCGTACGCAGCGATCTGTTCGCACAGAATGTCAGCGGCCGTCTTTCGCAACAAGATATCCAGATTCCGGCTGGCACCATCCGCGGCAGCGCAGCCACGGGCAAACAGCACCGCATCATCACACTGTCGTTCGGCTGGCCTGATGAAGCGGAGCTATCAGCCATCACATCGGCCGCTGCCGACGAACTGACTGAAAATGCGCCGCTCTACTTCCAGCAGCTTGGCACTGACGGCGCAGGTATCACATTGTTGGATGCACCGGTCGTTACGCTGGCCGGACGTAGTCTGCGCGATCGGCTAGACTTGCCTCTGCGTCTGCTCATTGCATTTGTACTCGGCGTGGGGCTGGTATACCTGCTCGATTACATGGACACCTCCGTGCGCGGTCGTGCCGACCTGGAGGCTCTGGGGTACGTTATCCTTGGCGAAATCCCCAAACACCGCTAGGATGTACATCGCATTCCGGTGTCTGTACATGGGCATCTGATAGCGACAAAACTGGTACAAACTATGACGATACAAGAATATCTGCGCATCATACGACGACGCGGCTGGATCATTGTCCTGACGACTATCCTAGCTGCAGTTGCTGCATTTGCCGTCAGCTATCTGCAAGAGGATATGTACCGCGCCACCGTGTACGTGAGCACCGTACCCGCACGGCCGGATTGGGGCTTGGGCAACACGGCCAAGGACCTCATGCGCAATTTCGCAGCCAATATTCAGACGCCGGAGATCGCGCAGCGCGTCATCGACCGCGCCCAGCTCGACCAAAATCCGTACGACTTCTTGGGCAACATCAACGTGGCCGCCGACTCCGGAGATTTTACGATCCGAATCGAAGCGCGCGCTCGCGATGAAGCGGTGGCCAAACTAATGGCGCTCACGCTCGCCGACGAGTTTGTAGATGAACGTACCGCCTACTATGCAGAGCAGGACAAAGAAAACCGCATCGAGGTGAAGATTCGGAGCCGGGCCATCAGCGCCGAGCGATACCAGCCGAAACCTATTATCAATGCCATCGCGGGCGCCGTGCTAGGCTTCTTGCTCGGACTGGGTATCGTTCTCGTCTTGACGTGGATGGAATCCGACCTGATGCGTACACCGGGCGCAGTGGAACGGACCCTCGGCGTGCCCGTGTTGGGAGCGATTCCTGCCACGGCCGGTCAGAAAGAATCGGCGCAGCCCGTGCCTCAGCCAAGCCCGGTCGGCGAGCCAAACACCGCGTAGGGACCGCCCGTCATATCGAAAGGCCGGACACGTCCGCGGCCTGAATTTGTCCATAGGCACATCTTGTCCAACCGAAGCATCCGCCTGTCCGCCCCCATCATCGTGTTATTCGCAGCCGTGGCGGCGTATGCAGTCTACTTTTCCGTCCTTACCCTAACCCGTTACGCGGCTTTCGAGTCACGCGCCCTGGACATGGGCAACCTAAACCAAGCGATCTGGAACACCGCGCGCGGCAACTGGTTCCACCTCACCAATCAACCGGGTACGATCAACCGCCTGAGCCTGCATGTCGAACCGATACTCATCCCGATTTCCTGGCTCTACTGGATCCGCAGCGGCCCGCCCACACTGCTTGTGCTGCAGGCTGCGATCGTGGCCCTCGGCGCCATCCCGACATATGCCATAGCACGTTACAAGGACTTCGGAGCCTGGGCCGCGCTGGCGTTCGCCTTCGCGTTTCTGCTCAATCCGTCCATACAGGCCGCCAATTGGCTGGAGTTCCATCCGATTACCCTAGCGCCCACCTTTTTGATTGCGGCTTTCTATTTTCTTGTCACCGGACGAACCGGCTGGTTTTCCGTATTCGCAGTGCTTGCCGCCAGTTGCAAAGAAGAAATCGCCCTGCTTGTGTTCATGATGGGCGTGTATGCCATCCTGGCGCTCTCCCGACCGCGGCTAGGAGTGGTCACCATGCTCCTATCGATCGCGTGGGCCTTGATCGCCGTATTCGTGATCCAGAATGCCTTCGCAGAGGGCAATATTCACTGGAACCGCTACCAGTATCTGGGCGAAACGCCGGCGGAGATGCTTGGATCTCTACTGACCAAGCCTGCAGTTGTATTCGAGCAGTTGCGCTCCGCCGCAGCCGGTCGGTATTTGCTGCAGATTGTGTTGCCGCTGGCGTTTCTGCCGCTGATTGGGCTGGAGATCCTGGCGCTGGCCCTGCCCTCATTCGCCCTCAACCTGCTGGCCGATTTTGAGCCGATGCACCAAGTCTACACGCTGATTTATGCGGCCCCGATTGCAGCCATTGCCGTAATCGCGTCCGTCTACGGGGCACGCCGCCTAGTCGACTGGGGAACGCAAGTCCACGGTGGACAATATGCACGGCTTCGCGACGCCATGTCCGGCGGCACGGCGGCTGTGGTCCTGGTCTTTGCCCTTGGCGCCGCCCTAGTGGTTGGCTATGTGCCAGGAGGCGCTAACTTCATTCTGTTCCACATCACGGACCACGACCGCCGTGCCGCCGCTATCCTTGACTTGATTCCGATAGATGCAAAAGTATCCGCGCAGGATCGTCTCGATCCCCACGTCAGTGGACGCGAAACGATCTATATTTTTCCCCGCATTGAGGACGCGGATACTGTCCTCATCGACGCGACCGGACCGGCGTGGCCTCAGCATCCGAGTGACCTGCGCAACTCCGTCGACGCTTTGCTAGACGAGGGATATGGCATCGCTGCGGCAGATGACGGCTACTTGCTGCTGCATCGAGATGGAGGCGCGGCGGAATTGCCCAAATCGTTTTTCTCTGCGTGGCAGCGACCGGACCATGTCCCCGAAGCTGCTCTCGAGGTCGATTTCGGGGATGCATTGCGTCTCATAGACTATGATGTACTGACCGACAATTACGGAGAAACGGTAGTCAGTCTCTACTGGCAGGCATTGCGCCCACTGGAAGAGGATTACCGTTTCTACGTTGCCTTTCGCAACAGGGACGGCGACACGCTGTACGACACACTTTATTATCCGCCCTCTGCAGTGCTGTGGTATCCTACCTCGCAATGGCCGCCAGGAGAGACAACACTGGTCCAGACGCTTCCATGGGCGGTGGAGGAAGAGCCGTTTGCACTGACGGTGGGTGTTTACGCCGGAGATGAAGGTTGGCTGGGCTCGGGGCGCCTTCCCATCACCGATAGCGAACCGTGGGTCCCCACACTGGAAAATGGTACGCTGGCGCGGCTGGGCGGTTTCGTCCAGGATAGGTCTGGCGCTTGGCGGCCATTAACGATGGGCGACTCGAAGCCTCAAACCACGGTGCAGGTCCGCTTCGGCGAGGCGATCGCTCTCGATGGCGCGACGCTTCCTCAGCGGGCCGTGAAGGCAGGCGGCGAGTTAGCGTTTACGCTCTACTGGCGAGCAATCGGTGAGCCGGATAAAGATTACGCTGCGTTCGCACACCTGCTGAATTCGGACGGCGTGAAAGTAGCACAGCACGACTGGCAACCGCGTGATGCCGCCGGGCCACGTCCAGCAACAACCTGGCGGCATGATGAAGCGCTGATCGACTCTGAGACCATGCAACTCCCGGCGAATCTGGAACCAGGCAATTACCGTATCATAGTTGGGCTGTACAATTGGGAAGATGGTGAACGATTGCGGGCAACCGGCCCGGATGCAGAACCGGACGATGTCATCACGGTCGGAACAGTCGAGATCAAGTGACGCCACCGGCGATTACCTGCGCGCAACTGGAAAACGCAACACAAGGAAACGAAGACACGCGCCATGCAAAACCTGATCACGTTGACCGACCCGCGGAGTGCGGCAGCGGAAGCCTATCAGAGCTTGCGCACGAATCTTGAGTTCTCGAGTTTGGAACAACCGCTGGGATCGATTTTGGTTACCGGGGTCGACGACACGACGGAGAAAAGCATCGCGCTCGCCAATCTGGCTGTTGTGATGGCACAGGCGGGCGACCGTGTCACGATCGTTGACGGCGACCTTCGCAGGCCGCAGCAACATGAGATCTTCGACCTACCCAACCATGCCGGTCTTGCGACCTGGCTGGCGGACGAAGGCGTTGCTCCGGTGCAGCGAACGAGCATAGATGGTCTGCAGGTACTGACTAGCGGCCCCCTTCCCGCGAATCCGGTTGCGCTCCTGAGCAGCCGCCGGTTAGTCGAGGCGCTGGAGGAGATCCGGGCGCAGACGGATTATGTCTTGGTGGACGCGCCGCCCATTCTTGCCGTTACGGACGCGGCGCTCTGGGCGAGCAAGCTCGACGGAGCCGTACTGCTGGTCAACGCCGGCCGGACGAAACGTGAACACGCACAACGTGCGAAGGCCGTGCTGGAGAAGGTACACGCGCGCATCGTCGGCTCTGTGTTGCTGAACGCAGAGCATGATGCAGTCATGACCGGCTACGCCAGCTAGGATTCCGCCCAGCGAGACCATTTGGCGCGACTGCTGTCGACTGTCCGCTGAATGCGTAGAGCGTCGGGTAAGTGCGATATTTTGGGCTAATTTGGTCGAGGCGACCACGTTCTGCTGGATGGGCCGAACGGCATGCACAGAAAGAGAGCCAAATGAAAGGTCTGATTCTCAGCGGCGGAAAAGGGACCCGTCTTTACCCCATCACATTCACGCGCGCCAAACAGCTCGTGCCCGTGGCCAACAAACCGGTCATCTTTCGCGTCATTGAATCCATCAAGGATGCTGGCATCGACGAGATCGGCGTCGTAATCGGCGACACTGGCGCCGAGATTCGCCAGGCGGTAGGCACAGGTAAGCAATGGGGCGTTAACATCACCTATATCGAACAAGATGCGCCGCGTGGTTTGGCGCACGCCGTCAAGATCAGCCGGGATTTTATCGAGGACGATCGCTTCGTCATGTTTCTGGGCGACAACGTCATCCAGGGCGGCATCAGCGGTTTGATCAGGGAATTCGCCAGCTCGGACTGGAACAGCCAAGTTGTGCTCACCGAAGTCGACGAGCCCCAGCACTTCGGGGTTGCTGAGTTGGACGGCAATCGGCGCATCGTGCGATTGGTCGAGAAGCCGCGCACGCCGCCGAGCAACCTCGCCCTCGTGGGTATCTACATGTTCGATCACCACATCTTTGATGCGGTGAACAATATTTCGCCCAGTTGGCGCGGCGAACTCGAGATAACGGACGCGATCCAGTGGTTAGTTGACCAAAATCTGGAAGTTCATCCCTATATCCACCGTGGATGGTGGATCGACACTGGGAAACATGTCGACCTACTCGAAGCCAACAATAGGGTATTGGCGGAGAATACGCACGAGGTGATTGGGTATGTAGACCGTGACAGCAAGATCGATCACTTGGTAACCGTGCAACAAGGGGCGGAGGTTATCAACAGCGTCGTGCGAGGTCCGGCCATCATCGGCGAAGACTGCCGCATCGTCAACAGCTATGTTGGTCCATTCACCAGCATCTATCACGACACCATCATCGAGGACAGCGAGATCGAACACAGTATCGTGCTCGATCACAGCAGCATCCGCGGCATTCCCAGTCGCATCGAAGATAGCGTGATCGGTCGCGACGTAGAAATTACCTACAGCCCCATCAAGCCGAAAGCATACAAAATGACGTTGGGCGACCATTCGCGCGTTGGCCTGCTCTAGGGCCACCGCAGCAGACGTGATGGAGGCGAATTTCCCACCGCCCACGCCGCTCACTTCGGTGCTGGCTCTGGCCGCGACAATGCGCAGCATGAACTGTGTATCGGGAGCGGAATCTCTGCAGGACTTGCATTCGAACGATCCTCTGGTACCGGTTTACGACGTCGCCGGGTCCTGCGTTGAAGAGGAGGCAGCGTCTGCTGCTCGTGTTCTGGACGATGTCGGCGAACGGTTGCGCCGCCTCCACGCTGCCTACGGCGAGTGGCAGGAATTTGATGCAGGCGCCTACTTCGATCTGAGCCACGCACAGACCCGGCGGCTTGTACGTGTTTCCGAACGAGCGACAACCGTTCACGTCACGTTCTTTGCCGACTTACTGCTGCCATCGTTTCGCTCGGCAGAGCACTGCTGGTTCCTTGCGTACTGTCCATCGTACTGGCGAATGACCGAGGCCTTGCGAAGCGACACCGACCCGGCACAGAAGGTAAGAGAATTCTCTCGTCGCGTTCAGCCCGAAATGATCGCCAAATGGACGCGCCTGTGCGATGTAGTGCGGCGGACGCATTCGCTTCTGTCCGAAGACCAGACGCATCTCATTGCCTATATCAGCTTGGAAGAACGAATGCGCTGGCGACCATTTTGGAATCGAGAACCGGCCTCCGGAGTCGACCCGCAACTGCGTGCACAGGTCGATACACTGTCCACGCTGACGCTCTCCACAGAATTCCCATTGCCGGCCACCCGCCAGCCTGGCCGGCTGCGGCGATTGCGCAACAATCGCTTGCGGCGTAACCCAACCCGCAACTTGCGCTGGCGCAGGCTTGACGGTTAAATGGAACCGTTTCAGGGCTAGTTACGCGAATTGGCTATTCTCCAGCGCTGGCCCGGGCGCCAAGTCAGGTGGACATTGCGAGATTTGATAGATAAACTGCGTACCTACAGAACAGTTAACGGCACGTAGCCAGGTAGTGTTTGGGAGGAATTCCGCGTGAAGAATCTGCTCGTTACCGGCGGCGCTGGTTTTATCGGTTCAAACTTCGCACGCATGATGCTGCAGCGCCACCCGGGGCTGTCCCTCACCGTGTATGATAAGTTGACCTATGCTGGCCGACCTGAAAACCTGAAGGATATCGCCGCCGCCTACGCTGATCGCTTCAATTTTGTGCGCGGGGACATCTGTGACGGCGAACAGGTAGATCAGACGGTAGCCGCATTCGAGATCGACACTATCGTCAATTTTGCCGCGGAGACCCACGTCGACCGCAGCATCCTGGATCCCGACGCGTTCATCAATACGGACGTTTACGGCACCTATGTATTGCTGGAAGCCGCACGCAAGGCCGGCAATTTACGCTACCATCAAATCAGCACGGATGAGGTGTACGGGCACATCCACGGCGACCACCGAAGTCTCGAGAGCGACTGTCTAGCGCCGCGCAGCCCTTATGCTGCTAGCAAAGCCAGCGCCGATCACCTGGTCAACGCCTATTACATCACGTATGGCCTGCCCATCACCATAAGCCGCGGCGCCAACAACGTAGGTCCATATCAGTATCCCGAGAAAGTGGTCCCGCTCTTCATTACCAATGCGCTCAACGACATTTCGTTGCCGGTCTATGGTGACGGACAACAGCGTCGTGACTATCAGTACGTTGGGGACCATTGCGACGCCATCGACCTTGTACTGCAAAAAGGCGTCATCGGCGAAACATACAATATCGGTACCGGCACGGAAATGACCAACTTGGAGATGGTCGAGATTCTGCTCGACGAGTTGGGCAAATCGAAGTCACTCATCCAACATGTCGAGGACCGCATGGGCCACGATCGTCGCTATTGCCTCGATGTGCACAAGGTAATGGCGCTTGGGTGGGAGCCGAACTACACGCACGAGGACGCGATCCGCGCCACGGTGCGCTGGTATCAAGATAACCAGTGGTGGTGGGAACCCATCCGTGCGGGGGAATTCCAGGAGTACTACGATCGCGTATACGGGGATCGCAAGGTACTCGAATAACAGCACGATGCTTCCACGACACAGACGCCGATGTCCGTTGTCCTAGCTACCAAAGCTGACCTGAACGACCTGCGCCGGCTACACCAAAAAGCGCGCTACCGGTTTGCGGATTTTGGCGAAGAGGATCTTCCCAGCCTGGTAGACGCTTCAGTGTCGATCATGGGGCGGGACGACGACATCGTCTGGGGATTCGTCAGCCTACAACCCGAACAACGGCCCGCTACGCTTGTGGAAAATGCACCCTCACGGTGCTACTTTCGCGCCCTTTCGTTGCTTAGCGGCTACGCGCCATCCGACAATGTTGGCCCGTTGCTGGAAAGCGCAGTGTCGCGCCTCGATGTTAGTGGGGGGCCGATTCTGATCATTGCCTATGGCGGGGACGCCTGGATTATCGACGCCCTGCGCGGTGCCGGTTTCGAATTGGCCAACCAAGTTCAGTTTTACGAGCTTAGCCGTCCGCACCGCCAAGTGAACCAGCGATTCGCCAGGGCAGGCCCGGCTGTACTTCGCCCTGCGGATTCAAACGATCTCGACTCGCTTGCTGTCTTGGATGCGGCCGCATTTCCTCCCCTGTGGCATTTTGGCCAGAAGGATATGTTCGAGTTGTTTCTGCGCAGCCGGATGACCATCGCAATGCAAGGCGAAGGCGACAAAGAAGTGGCCGAAATCGTAGGATATGCTGCTGCAATCGCCAATTCCGATGAAGAGCTGCAGCTTGCGCGTCTGGCCGTACGACCGGATCTGCAGAGAGCCGGTATTGGCCGCCAACTTCTCGCCGACGTCGTCACCTATGCCGCGTCGGAACGATACGAACGCATCATCCTTAACACGCAGGCGGACAACGAGCGATCACAGCGCTTGTATCGTTCAGCTGGCTTTCGGCCGGTAGGGCGCTCACTCCCTGTCCTAACCAGGCTGATCGGTGAAAGACCCGACGAAGGGCCGTCTCAAGGATCATGAGATCTCTCTATCGCGGACGCCTGCAGAACGTGATCATTTTGGTAATCCTTCTGGTTGCGATGGGTACGGTGGGCTATCGCATCATCGAAGGTTGGCCGCTGAGTCAGTCTCTCTTCATGACGGTCATCACCATCAGCACCGTGGGCTACAACGAGGTTGAACCGCTGAGTCCCGCGGGCGAGTACTTTAGCATCGCGCTTATTATTCTCGGCGTGGGCAGCGCCGGCTACTCGTTTGGCGTATTGACCGACTATATCGTCGCTGGTGAACTGCGCGGTGCGCTGCGCAAGAACAGAATGGCAAGGACACTAGCTCGAATGAACAATCACTACATCATCTGCGGTTTCGGCCGAGTCGGTCAGCAGGTTGTCGAAAGCATGCGCGCCAACCGATTTGAGATCGTGGTGATCGACGGCAATGAGGCTAGGGCGCCTGACCTGGACGCCTTAGGCGTTGGTTACCTGATCGGTAATGCCACCGATGACGCCGTACTGAGTGCTGCTGGCATTGAACGTGCCAGTGGCCTGTGTATGTGTCTACCCAGCGACGCCGACAATGTCTTCACCATATTGAGTGCACGCGCAATTAACTCTCAGATCCATATCATTTCCCGCTGTAACGCCGTTGAGAGCGAACATAAACTTCGTATGGCCGGGGCCGATCAAATCATCAATCCATATCACATTACGGGCAGCCGTATGGCCGCGCAGTTGCTGCATCCGGGTGCGGTTGAATTCCTTGACGTAGTGATGCGCCAGGGAGAATTGGAATTCCGCATCGAAGAGATTGTGATAGGTCCAAATTCGAAATTGGAAGGACATACTTTGGGAGAAGCACACGTGCGCGCCAATACGGGCGTAAATGTGCTTGCCGTGCGTCGTGCAAACGGAAAATTGTTTACCAATCTCAAAGCGGAGTTCGAACTTGCGACGGGTGATGCGCTTATTGGGCTTGGTACCGTCGACCAATTGGCCACACTCTCCAGCCTGGCAAACGCGGCGTTGCGGACACTCAATGTATCCGGATAACTTCGGATATTTGGAGAAATCGCGGCTAATTTACATAACAACTCTGGACCCTTACTTACTTGCCACGGTCCCTTGTATCTTGTACAATGTGAGGCATAGGCAGACGTTGCAATCCCCTGGTGGTGCAATGATCGGAGCTGCCAGTTCTTGAAGAAATTACACGGTTTGTAGCTCTCGCCAAGGAGCATACCTATCGGTGGTTCGCCCGTTTCGGTTTGGTGATATCTTCCTAATCCAACGCCTTGGCCGGCAAGCTACGAAGCTTAATATCGTTCAGGCGACTCTCCATCGCCAGTCTGCTGTTGGAGCATCCCTCTCTTCCCTCTTGCCCTGGAAACACGGTAAAGCAACGACGTATATCTTGCGCCAGCGTGGTCACCGGCTGGCGAGAGACGGTTTTCTCCAGGTGCAGCGACGCCCGGGGTTGCCGGAGCTGGACATTATATTTTTAGCGCCCGGACTGGACGCTAGGCGCGGACATCCAGCCATTTGGGAGAAGCTGCTTTCGCACCACGCCTACGAAGCGGCACACCGGCGAATCGAGCGGATTTACGCCGACGTGCCCGATCAGCCGCTGCCCGTGAGCACATTTTCGCACGCCGGCTTTCGTACGTACGATCGGCAGACGATCTGGCGGCTGACGCCGAGAGCCGTCGATGACTATTCGAGCATGCTAACTGCGGACTTCCGACCGCAATCCGCGAGCGACGAGTGGGCGTTGAAGGAGCTGTATTACCGGATTGTGCCGGAAGCCGTGCAGGTCGCCGAAGGCGCCCAACATGGCGCTGCCTTGCGTCCCCCCATATTGGGCTGGTCGCAAGGCGGTTCTTGGGCGAGTTATGTGCTGCTCGACCGCCGTGTCGTGCGCGGAGCAGTGAAGTTTGCGCGTGGCAACCGCGCTTATTGGTTGCAGATCTGGTGCGACTATACCGATCCCGATATGACGCAAATGCATCAGCTCCTGCGCTTCGCGCTGTCGGTTGTGAACCGGCAGTATTCGGGGATGTCGCAGAGGCTACCCGTATATATGGGCGTTAGCGAATATCATGGCGCGCTTGGAACGGCGCTGTCGGACTATGGATTTGCCCCGGTCACTGATCGGGCGAAGATGGTGAAACACGTGTTTCAGTGGATTCGAGAGGCGTCGAGGGCGACGCCCTCGACGCGGGAAACGGCGCCGACTGTGGTCGCAGCGCCCTTTGACCTGGGGCATGAATCTCCGTTTCGTTCGCATGGGATTGGAACGTCGCATGAGGAGATGGCTGGCGTAGTCGTGGCGCCGGTACGCTGGAAAGTGTCGGCGTCGTACACTCGTCCCGGTACAGGCAGATCGCGCGTGAGCATGGATTGAGCGCCGGTCTTGAAGACAACGCTTGCCGGGTTCGTGGTGCCACTGACAAACGATTAATAGGTCAGGCAAGCAAGCTCATGGACGGGAGAACCGGCGGATACTGCAATCATGCGAAGCCAAAAGACGCAGGGCCTTTGCACCACGCCGCGCCTACCCGCAATCACATTCGGACCATAGGATAAGAAGGAATAGCAAGGGTATAAAACAAGGTGTCTAGAATCAGAGAGCACGTTCCGGAATCACCTTTGCCCGCTACTCAGGGCGAACAACACGAGCGGCTTGTTCCGCACACTACGACTTTGCAGATCACGGATGACCTTGACTTGCTGCTCGAGATACTGCCAGAACGTATTCAAGAGGCGCTGCAGGAAGCCGAGGGCGCATCCGATCTCATCGAGGTGGTCATGGATCTGGGCCGGCTGCCCGAAGCGCGCTTCAGCGACAAGGAAGTCTATCTCAGCGATACCGAGGTGACTGCCGAGGACCTGGAGATGGTCATCGCCCGCGTCGGAGACTTCGGCTCCGATAATCGGGGCGGTATCGAGCGAACGCTGCATCGCATCTCCGCGATTCGCAATCGTCGCGGCCGTATTATTGGCGTGACGTGTCGTGTCGGTCGCGCCGTATACGGCACCATTGAGATCATCAAAGACATCGTGATGAGCGACAGCAGTATCTTGTTGCTTGGCCGGCCGGGCGTAGGCAAGACGACAGTGTTGCGCGAGGCCGCGCGGGTACGCAGCGACCAGAAACGCGTCGTTATCGTGGACACCAGCAACGAAATAGCCGGGGATGGCGACATTCCGCATCCGGCTATCGGTCGCGCTCGCCGTATGCAGGTACCGGAGCCATCGCTACAACATGAGGTGATGATCGAAGCTGTGGAGAACCATATGCCTGAAGTCATCATCATCGACGAAATCGGACGAGAAGCGGAGGCGATTGCTGCACGCACGATTGCCGAACGTGGCGTACAGCTCATCGGCACTGCACACGGAAATTCGCTCGAAAACTTGCTCATGAACCCGACCTTGAGCGATCTGGTCGGAGGTATCGAATCGGTGACGCTGTCGGATGAAGAAGCGCGCCGGCGAGGTACCCAGAAAAGCGTGCTCGAGCGAAAAGCACCGCCCACGTTCAATGTACTGATCGAAATTCAGGATCGTCAGCGAATGGTCATCCATCACGACGTAGCGGCGGCGGTGGACGCGCTACTGCGTGCCCGCCCGCTTACGCCAGAGGTACGATACCGCGACGCAAAGGGCGAAATCCATCTGGAAAGGATAGCCGGTTCGGGCAGATCGGATCAGTTTGGCGGATACGACCGTTCTCGCAAACGCCGTGATGACGGTCCTAAAAGCCCGTCATGGCAGCAGGAGGATTCGCCTTTTGCGCCCAATGGCAAGAACGGAGAGGATCGAACGGCAGAGGCCGGCGAGGACGATTTCCCGGCCGAGGTCAACGCCGAGTCCATGAAAAAGCCGCTGCGCGTCTTTCCGTACGGCATCGGTCAGAACCGGCTGCGATCGGCTGCCACCAGCCTAAATGTGCCGGTACAGCTCGTCGACAATCTGCGCCAGGCCGACGTCGTCATTACACTGAAAAACTACTATCGCCAGCAACCGCAGCCTCTGGTCGACGCGGAGCGTCGCAATACGCCAGTGTACATACTTCGCAGCAACACGGTGTCGCAGATGAAGCAGTGCTTGGCTGATATCTTCCACATTGCCACGGATCCCATCGACGTATTTACTGAGGCAATGCGCGAGACGCAGGAAGGGATACAGCGCGTTCTCAACGGCGCGTCCGACGCCGAGTTGGCGCCGCGTTCCGCAGCCATTCGTAGTCAACAGCACCAACTGGCGCGCGCGGCTAACCTCGTTAGCCATAGCTATGGGCGGGAACCATACCGTCGCGTCCGCATATTCAGTAGATAGCCGGGTCGTCATCTTGGTTCCGAAAACGAATCATCGATCACGTGGCCTATTCATCACCTTTGAGGGACCGGAGGGCAGCGGCAAAAGTACGCAGATTCAACTCCTTAGCCGCGCCCTTGAGGCCCGAGGTTTGTGCGTACTCGCCACGCGCGAGCCGGGCGGTACCCATATCGGCGAGCAAATTCGCGCCATCGTGTTGGATACCGCAAACACGGAGATGAGTCCTCGCGCCGAGACCCTTCTGTACAATGCGGCCCGCGCACAGATTGTGGATCAGGTCATCATGCCCGCGCTGGAACGCGGCACGCATGTGCTTTGCGATCGATACGCGGACAGCACGCTTGCTTATCAGGGGTTTGGCCACGGGCAGTCCGTAGCTCAGCTTCGACAGTTGGGCGACTATGCCACCAACGGCCTCAAACCCGACATCACGATTTACCTGGATATAGCGCCCGAAGTTGGTCTTCGACGTAAGCAAACCGGTGACTCCGAAGGATGGAATCGTTTCGAGCAGCTCGAACTGGCGTACCATCGCGCGGTTCACCAAGGCTACCTACAGCTCGCCCAGGATGAACCGGAGCGATGGCAGGTCGTGGATGCGGAGCGAGACGAATCTGTGATTCACCAGGATATCCTTGCCCGCATCAAGTCGCTTGGTCTGATTTCGTAACGAACCCGCCGTCGGTGTATGCTCTAGCAAGGACCTGTCGTATCATCGTCCGCCATCCAGTCATCGGTTTCGTCACATGCCCGACATCTCTACATTACTTGTATTTTCGGCCGCTGCGCTGATCATGCTGATCATGCCTGGTCCCGCCGTGCTTTACATCGTTGCGCGCAGCATCGACCAGGGTCGCGTGGCTGGTGTCGTATCTGTGCTGGGCATCGGCCTTGGCACCATGGTTCATGTCATGGCAGCTGCCTTGGGGCTTTCTGCGCTTTTGGTCTCGTCGGCTACGGCGTTCACAGCCGTGAAGTTCTTGGGCGCCGGATACCTGATCTATCTGGGCATCCGCAAACTCAGGGAGCACGACCAGCGCTCCGTCACAGTAGAGACACAAACGCAGCCGCTCTCACGCGCTTTCAGCCAGGGAGTTGTCGTCAACATATTGAATCCGAAGCTGGCGATTTTTTTCTTTGCTTTTCTGCCCCAGTTCGTGGACCCGGCAAGAGGCTCCGTGGCCCTACAGACGCTGATACTCGGCGCCCTATTTGTCGTGATGGGTATCTTCAGCGATGGTGGCTACGCGCTGTTGGCCGGTTCGGCGGGAAGCTGGCTGAAACAGAATCAAGCCTTCGTACGCGGTCAGCGTTATTTTGCCGGCGGCACATACATCGCTCTTGGAGTGGCAGCGGCCGTCTCCGGTTCGCGCCACAAGTAGACGCGAGTCAGCGTCATTGATGCGTCCAGACTAGGGCGTGTTGACATTTCCTTTGGAATGCTGTGGGTACGGCGCCCCTGAAATATCAACACTACCTAGGCCGTGTTGACATCACCTTTGGGAGGCAACGGGTCCGGCACCCTTGAACTGTCAACCTTGACTAGAGAGGAGAAACTACCGTGAAGATGGTCATGGCCATTATCAATAACGACGATGCTCGCAATCTCCTCGATAGACTGACGCGACGCGGATTCTCTGCCACCGTAACTAGTTCAACCGGCGGCTTCTACCGTATTAGTAACACGACGGTATTCTGCGGGGTGGATGATGACAGAGTGGACGAGGTCCTAGACATCATTCGGGAGACGTGCCCCGATCGGGTGGAATATGTGACGCCCTTGCCGCCCGTAATGGAACCCGGGGAGGTTCATATTCCCACGCCTGTCGAAAAGCACATGGGCGGCGCGACGGTCTTCGTGCTCAATGTCGACAGATTCGAGGAAATATAGGGCGATTTGATCGACGGCAAGAGAGATTTCTCATCGCGAGCGGCGCGTGAGCGCACGCCCTGATGCAAGAGTACCACTCGCAAACTTTTTGCAGCGCGGTCTAGAAATCATCATCAAA
>JBJYXA010000294.1:0-3980 GCA_046259705.1 Caldilineaceae bacterium | reverse complement strand
TTGACAAAGATGAGCGTGGGTTTGCCGATTTCCTTGAGCCGATCCCAGGCAAGCTCGGTGCCCACCTCAGATCCTGCCACGCCGTCGACGACGATCAGGCCGGCTTCGGATGCGTGTAACCCACTCACGACCTCGCTTACGAAGTCGAGATAACCGGGTGTGTCCAACAGATTGATTCGATAACCGTCGTGGACGACGGGGAGGACAGACAGGTTGATGGAAATACCGCGACGTTGCTCTTCGGGATCCCAGTCAGAAGCCGTCGTGCCGTCTTCCACCTTTCCCTGCCGCGAAAGCGCACCGCTTCGAAACAGTAACGCTTCAGATAACGAGGTCTTGCCTGAGCCGCTGTGACCCAAGAGAGCGACGTTGCGGATCTTGTCGGTGCTGGCATTCGCCATGAGTCCTCCTACAGATTCGTTATGGTTCGGTGATGTTGGCCGGGTTTGCGCAGTTCTGCGGTCCACCTTCGCATTTGCGCGGAGCCGGGTTGCATCACAGCGGTGTACGGCACGGTACAGCCAGGCCGGCAAGCGTCCAAACTCGACATGCTTCTGAGCACAAGCTCATGATCGAAAGCGTGCCTGCGGTTGTGTGAACCATCACCGAACCCGGATATGGCCTGCCTGGGCAGGATAGGCCTACTTGGGCAGGCAACGCCCATTCATGCAGGTATCGCCATGTAGTGCAGGCCAATTGCAGATTCTACAAAAAAGACCTGGAGATGTCAACGAAAACCGAGCCTGAGAAATTCGCACCGGGCTCCGTACTTCTCGAGGGCGTGACCGCTTCGGCAAACCTGGACCCGAACCAATACCAACTGCGCACGTTGGAATGCATATCCGCGTTTTGCCGCTGTGTATCCATCTGGTATGATCAACACCATCCCGCAAAGGTGCCACTAGCTTACGGCGGACCTCCATGAACAGTGGTTCCCAGGCAAATCGACTCAAGTGAATTCGTCAGAAAAGCACGACGCTTCCGGCGCAACCATCAGGGCTCGCCCCGACGAAAAACCGCCCCGCAGCAGGCTCCTGCTTATCTGCCACGGTGAGGGCATGCAGCATCGCTATGCCGGATTGGGTAGCCTAAACAGCGGCCTGACCGCAAGAGGGTGGTCAGAAGTCGAGGTGCTCGCCCAATGGTTGAGCACCCACGAACCGCTCAAGGCGTTGTACAGCGATCCGCTGCTGCAGAGCCGCCTTACTGCGCAACGCATTGGGCAGGCCGTGCGGCTGCCAGTGGCAGCGCTTCGCGAACCGGTGCACCTGGCCGCTCCCCAAGCGTTGGACACACAAGACGCGCAGAACGGTTCCGCGACATGGCAACCCCCGAATGAGGGCGGCGAGACTGCGGCGACTGACCTCCCCTCAATCCAGGAACTGCTGGACGGCAACGCCACGCTCACCATCGCTCTCGTTACCAGCCCCGACAGCATTCGCGATATGCTGCGCACGCTGCTGGAGGCCAACGACACGCCCATCTTGTTGGACCACACGAGCATCACCTGTCTACAGCGTAGAGAGCAACGCTGGGCGATAGCGTACGTCAACCGGCGCGAGCACTTGCCGCTACCGGCATCGGCCCCAGCGGACGATACGCACCATAGGGCCGATAGCGCGGAGCCGATCGAGGATATGGCCTCCGTCGTCACAGTGTATGACCGTGTTGCGCGGGAGGATGCGGGCGAGAAGGTGAGTGATGACCGCGAACGCATCAGCAGCATGCTAAATTTTGCTGCGCTGCCGAAGGGGCTCAGGATACTGGACGCGGGCGCCGGGTTAGGTGTGTTGTCGCTCATGCTCGCCGAGCGGGGCGCGGCTTCGGTGGTCGGCGTCGATATCAGCACCGCGATGCTGGAGCAGGCGGAATATCTGCGCCTGAGCCAGCCGTCCGATACCACCAACCGCGTTAGCTATCGGTTGGCAAATTTGCAGATGCTTCCCTTCCCCAACGAATTCTTCGACGTGGTCACGTGCCGGCTAGTGTTGAATCACTTTCATTCGCCGCAGCGCATTGTAGAGGAGTTCGTACGTGTGCTGCGGCCCGGCGGCATCTTCCTCATGGCCGAGCTGCTGAGCGTCGCCGATCCCGTGAAACGTGCCACGCAGAACGCAATCGAGGAGCGCAGGAATCCCGCACACGTGGCAGCCCGGAGCGCGGAGCAATACGACAAGATGATCACCGACGCGGGCCTCGAAATCGAGAAGACGGAAAGCGTCGACATTCCACGCAACCTGCGCGAGTGGCTCAATGCGTACCACACACCCGACGCCGTCGCTGCCACCGTTATCGAGATGGTAGAGGCAGGGCTGGAGACTGACGCAGCAGGCATCGGTGCACGCCGTCGCGGCGCCAGCATCGAGTTCGTTCAACGGATGTACTACCTCAAGGCCACAAAACCGCAGGAGTAACTCGCTGCCCGTCCGCCTCCCAAAGGCCCAGTCTTCGACTTTCCTCATCGTCTCATTTCGTCCGCGCTTGCTGTATACTGGACTCTGAAGAGAACCTATCCATCGTACGCAACACGAGGGACTGACCCGTGCCACAGCAATCCTATCTCTACACGGAAATCCACGAGCAGCCGCAGGTATTGTCGACACTTCTCGCCTGCGAAAGGAAGGCCATCGCCGCGCTGGCGAAAGACGTACAGACGTCCACGATTCGCTTCGTCCTCATAGCAGCGCGCGGCACGAGTGACAATGCTGGCCGGTACGCCAAGTACCTGTTAGGCGCACACAACGGCCTGCCGGTCGCGCTAGCCGCACCAAGCCTCTACACCGTCTATGACCGCAAACCCGTTCTGCGCGATTGCCTCGTCATCGGTGTGAGCCAGAGCGGCAAGAGCCCGGACATCGTCAGCGTCGTTGAGGATGCACGGCAGCAGGGCGCACTCACCGCCGCGATCACCAATTTTCCGGATTCCGATTTAGGCAAGGCCGCACAACACGTCATCGCACTGCACGCTGGCTTGGAACGCTCCATCGCCGCCACGAAGACCTACACCAGCGAACTCATGACGGTCGCCATGCTCTCTGCCCTATTGGGCGGCGATAGTGCGCGTATGGACGAAATCGAGCGCATGCCGGATGCCCTGGCAACGACACTGGAAATCGAAGCCCACGTGGCCGAGGTGGCGCAGCGGTACCGCTACATGCGCGACTGTGTCGTCATCGGTCGCGGCTTCAACTATGCCACCGCGTTTGAACTGGCGCTCAAGCTAAAGGAATTAACCTACACCATCGCGGAGCCGTACAGCAGCGCGGACTTCATGCACGGCCCCCTTGCGCTCATCGAGTACGGCTTTCCGGCAATCGTGGTGGCGCCGAGCGGGTTGATGCAGCAAGAGATGTCCGACTTTGTGCGTCTGCTGCGCGAGCGGGCGGCCGAACCCATCGTCGTCAGCGACGACGCGGACACGCTTGCATTGGGCCGAACCGCGCTGCCGCTGAAGCAGCCGGTGCCGGAATGGCTCTCGCCATTGACCTCTATCGTGCCCGGCCAGCTCTTTGCCATGCATTTGGCCCATGCACGCGATTACGACCCAGACCATCCGCGCGGTCTGCGCAAGGTGACGGAGACGCGCTAACTGCGGCCGCCTATTCGCGAATTCTGCCGGGCTCTCGTCTGACGGGAGAGAGACTAGGACCAAACAGCTGAATGACGACGCGTTTCGCTTTCTTCATGACTATCCCGTTGTCCTGAACCGCTATCGGTGGGGTGACTCTGCCGCGCAGCTCACGGACGGGCAATTCGTTTGGGATGCTTCCTGCTCACACGCGTCGGTGCAAGGCCAGGTCCCATATTTAGTGAATGTAGACGACGCATGGTGCGGTAAACTGAGGGCCGTGAAACTCTTACCGGAGCCGAGATCGGCTGAAAGTACCGATCGTGTCAAAATCCAAGCGCGTTGCGGTAGCGCGCCGACTTATCCAACCAACTCCACCACCCGCGCTTTTGTCACCTTGATCAGATCATCA
>JBJYXA010000293.1:0-2192 GCA_046259705.1 Caldilineaceae bacterium | reverse complement strand
GAGAATGCGTAAACGGAACCCATCCAATTAGAACATTTGTTGCGTCCTACCCTCCGTCAGGAGGGTAGGACGTATGGAATCAAAGGTTCCGTAATTCGGCACGTGTATTCCGTTTGTCGGCACACCAGTGCCGGAAATCGGCATGGGTATTGAGATCGCATTCCGTTTTCTGGACCATATGTTCCACGGTTTGGAACGCATATTCCGAGTCAACGGCGCCAGTCAGGTCATGCATTCCGTCTTGAGTGCTGCATGGGCTCTCCATCGGCTACACTGTTTGATGCCAGCAAACCGTGTACCGATAGGAGAACTTCACCATGCAGCAGAATCATTCTAGCACAGGCAGAAACCGACTTCGGGCGATCCTCTCTCCGTGGCGCAGGTATTGTCATTGGCACTGGCAGCGTCAATCGGCACCGCGCTTCTTGTGCCAAGACCACGAACTACCTCTCTTTGTTCGCAACTGCCATACGACCATGGATGCCATCCAGTGGTTACGTCTTCTCGACTGGAGAGCGTTACCGTCGGCGGGCCGCCCGCTCTATTTCGGACGTTCACCGGTGCCAAAGGCCGCCTATATCGGCGCCTTTCTCGTCAAACTCGATCTGCAGTTGTCCACCATCGCCCGGTTACGCCGCTTCCTGGTCGCACATCCTGCTTTGGTCTGGGCGCTTGGTTTTCCTTTGCCTCCCGCAGATTCTCGCTGCGGCTTTGATGTGGCACAGGCAGTCCCCTGCGCACGTCATTTCAATCGGGTGCTGCGCGAAATGCCCAACGAGTTGCTACAATCCCTGCTCGACGGCCAAGTACGTCTCCTGCAGAGTTGGTTGCCTAATGAGACGGTGGGCCAGACCATTTCGCTCGACACCAAACATATCTTGGCGTGGGTCAAGGAGAACAACCCAAAACAGTTCATCGAATCGGGTCGTTTTGACAAGACACTGCAGCCTACTGGCGATCCTGACTGCAAACTCGGATGTAAACGACGTCACAACAAACGAGAAGTTACTCCTCATTCCGAAGCGCTACCAGCTGGCGGGCTACCGGCCAGCATCGGTGAGTTCTACTGGGGATACGCTTCCGGCGCTGTCGTCACCAGGCTATCCTCTTCGCACGAGTTCGTCCTGGCCGAACGGACCCAAACCTTCGACAAGGGCGATGTCACCTTCTTCTTCCCGCTGATGAAGGATACCGAACAGCGCTTAGGCTATCGTCCTCGCTATGGCGCCCTCGATGCTGCCTTTGACGCCTTCTATGTCTACGACTACTTCCATCACCCGACCCACGATGGCTTTGCTGCCGTACCCTTCTGTGAAAAGGGCAACAGGGCTCGTCGTACCTTTGGTGCCGAAGGTCTCCCACTCTGTGAAGCCGGTCTCGCCATGCCCCACAAACTCACCTACAACGATCGTACGACTGCTTTGATCCCTTATCAGCGGGCAAGGCATGTTTGTCCGCTCCTCGTTCCAGAGGCAAATGGCCAGAGCTGTCCCGTTGCTCACCAGAAATGGACCAAAGGCGGCTGTACTACGACCCTGGCTAATACGCCCGGCGCTCGCATCCGTCACCAGCTCGACCGAGACAGCGACGTCTATCTCAACGTCTACCGACAACGAACAGCCGTCGAACGCATCTTTGCGCGGGCAGTTGACCTTGGCATCGAGCGTCCCAAGCTGCGCAACCAACACGCCATCGCCAACCAGAATACGCTCATCTATCTGCTCATCAACCTGCGTACTCTGCAACGCATTCGGCCAACAAATGTACAACCTTAGTCGAGTTTCATTCCCCTAACAGGGCCTCAGTACCCACCTTCAAATTTGACGCGGTTTGCTGGCGCTTCCGGGTATCCGTCTTCATCCCCTCGCTCAATCTCACACTGGAGAATGCGTAAACGGAACCCATCCAATTAGAACATTTGTTGCGTCCTACCCTCCTGACGGGGATTTCTTCGCGGCCGACCCAACTCCGACACCGACGGAAGAAGAGACACCAACTGTTTCAGTCCCCTGACGGGGATTTCTTCGCGGCCGACTCAGATCCAAGAGTTTCTGCCACAAACGGTTAGTTGGGAGTTTCAGTCCCCTGACGGGGATTTCTTCGCGGCCGACACTTCAACGTTAACCCTTCTTGGTAAGGATGGGAGTGAGTTTCAGTCCCCTGACGGGGATTTCTTCGCGGCCGACAAAGTC
>JBJYXA010000292.1:0-3394 GCA_046259705.1 Caldilineaceae bacterium | reverse complement strand
GAAGACCCGTTTGAGCGCGGGCGTCGCGCCGTGCTAAACTTGGGACATACGTTCGGTCACGCGTTGGAACTGGTAAGCGACTACAGAATGCGCCACGGAGAAGGCGTGGCCATCGGACTCGTTGCGGCCGCGCACCTATCAGCGGCCATAGGCCAGTGTGAACCCGAACTCGTGCAGCGTATCCGCCGCGTCGTTGAGCGCCACGATCTACCAGTCAGGGCCCAGGTCGGCAGCGTAGACCAGGTGGTGGATGCCATGAGCAACGACAAGAAACGGCGTGGTAAGACGCTCCGTTTTGTCATCCCACACCGCATCGGCGACGTCGATACCATCGACAATCCCGGTTGGGAAGTCGTACGCGGGGCGCTCTCGGCCGTTCTCAACGAATGACTCGACGCCTGAGCTGAACTATTGGACACACATCAGAACGAACCGGCCGACATGCCCATGCCCACCATAGCTATCATAAATGGACCAAATCTAAACCTGCTCGGCCGGCGCGAACCCGGCGTGTACGGCGCCATGACCCTGGATGACATCAACTCGCGCATCCAGGAACAATTCCCCGAGGTGCAGTTCGAGTATTTTCAATCGAACCACGAGGGCGACATCATCGACTATATCCACGGTGCTTGGTCACGCGCCGACGGGATCGTGCTCAATGCTGGCGCCTTTACGCATTACTCCATTGCATTGCGTGACGCCCTGGCCGCCATCGATATTCCAGCCGTCGAGGTCCATCTCAGTAATGTGCACGCTCGTGAGAGCTTTCGCCATCATTCCGTGATCGCCCCAGTCTGCCTGGGACAGATAGCCGGTTTTGGCTGGCAGAGCTATGTATTGGGCGTTTATGCCATCCTCAACCGTATCGAGCAATCCGCATGAGACATCTGTTGTGTGCGTGCAAACTAGTGCGAACAGCTATTGTCCTTTCACTCGCCGTTTTCCTGTTGCTGTTACCGAGCGCCTGTAACCGCGGGGATAATCAGGAGACGGGGACTGCGCCGCCGCCCGGCGTGACAACTGCGCCCACGCTGACGAGCGATGAACCGGCGGTGGATTTGGAGATGTCCACATCCGAATCGGACACAGCGCAGGTTGATGATGCGCCTGTCCAAGTGTCGCTGCCCACGGCCACGCCACAGCCTGAGCCCACGCCGGCTACCGGTACGCTGACTCTGTGGCACAGTTGGGCGCAACGGGACGGCGACGCCCTGGGCGCCATTCTCGATAGCTTCCACGCGGCGCATCCAGGCGTGACCATTGAAACCCTTTTCGTAGCGCAGGATGATCTGCTCCAGAGCTACGCGCAGGCGGTCGCAGACGGCAGTGGACCAGATATCGTTCTTGCCCCCAACTGGTGGCTCTCCGACCTTCAGTCTGCGGCCGCGGTTGCTCCACTGGACGAACCAGCCTTTGAACGTGCCATGCAAAATGTGTGGCCGTCGGCGATCGATAATTTTCGTATCGACGGCCGGCTGTACGGTATGCCGATTAGCTATGAAACCGTTGCGCTCTATTACAATCGGGATCTGCTTAGCGATGGCGTTGTAGCCTTCTCACTCGACGACCTGCTGTCAGGCGCTAGCGAGAATCCGCAGTTCGGTGTCGGCATCTACGCCAACCCATTTCATGTCGCTTGGGGCTTTCCTGCCTTTGGCGCCACCCTATTCGACAACGCGGGCAAGGCCATCTTCGACGAGAATCCTGGAACGGTGGCTTTCCTCCAGTGGCTTGCTTCCGTCAACGCGCTCAACGGTAGTTTCGTCGACGAAGACTATGGCATGCTCATGGATCGCTTCAAGCGCGGAGAGTTCGCCTATTTTGTGGACGGCCCGTGGTCGCTGCCCGAACTCACGGGCGCGCTCGGTGACGCACTTGGCGTGGCTCCCATCCCACCGGGACCCGCAGGTCCTTCGCGGCCGTGGCTATATGCAGACGCTGCGTACGTGCATCCCAATCTGCCGGACCAGCAACAAGGACTGGTAGTTCTGTTCCTTTCTTATTTGACCGGTAAGACAAGCGCGGCCACGCTTGCCGGCGTCGCTGGCCGGCTGCCCGCCAACCGCTCCGTCGACCTGAGCCAGTATCCGCTGCTCAACGGCTTTGCCATGCAGGCGGAGAACGCCACTGGCATGGCGCACGGACCCGAAATGGATGCTTTCTGGCGCTATGGCGGCGACATGGTTGTGCGTGCCGTGGCCGGAGCAGAAGATCTGAATCTCGTCGTGACAGAATCAGCCGCCCTTACCAACGAAACCACCGGTCGCTAGCGCCCCAAAACCTATCCCATGACGCCACAGTCTCCACACAGCGACCAGAGCGCCGCTGCCGACCAAACAGGCCAACCAGATCTGGGAGTGACAAACAGCGTCGCCACGGGCGACGTAGACGAGGTCACAGGGCCGCGCTTGCTGTTGGAGACGCGGCCCGAGGTGATCTACGCCGCCATCTATGACGAGCTTCCTTTCCCTAATCTCGGCCCGCGCCAGGATTTCGTTTTTGACTTAGGCGTCACCGCGCTGGAAGATTCTTTTCACCTGGTAGGTTTGGTCGTGCGCGGATTCGCGGGACACCAAATGCTCTTCGAGCAGCGCTGGCCCGAGAGAATACTGCGCGAAAAGTCGGGTCTGCCTGATCTTGAAATACCGGCCGGTACGGGGATTGCATTGCGCGCCATGCATTTTCAGCTTCATGGCTACGAAGCGGTTACCATGTTGGAACTGACCGCGGTGGCCAAGCGCGCGGGAGCCACAGAGAACGGTCAGGCGCAGCTACACGTGGCTG
Source organism: Caldilineaceae bacterium (assembly GCA_046259705.1). Taxonomy (GTDB): domain Bacteria; phylum Chloroflexota; class Anaerolineae; order Caldilineales; family Caldilineaceae; genus JASGTU01. The sequence goes on along the minus strand of JBJYXA010000292.1, from coordinate 607 downwards.
TCGAGCACCCGCAACAAAGGACCGATATTCACTTTCCGCTGGAAGGTGCCTGGTGGGCAATCCAGGCCGGTGACTGGTCCGACCTGCATAAACTCGAGGTGATCAGCCAGCCGTTTGCTATCGACTTCGTCAAGCTTGGGCCCGATAGTGAGACATTCCACGGTTCGGGGTCTAATCTGGAAGATCACTACAGTTGGGACCAGCCTGTCTATGCGGCTGCGGGCGGAAAAGTCGCCTATGCCGTGTACGATATGCCCGACGCTCAGCCGGGCACGGTGATCGATCCGCTTGTCTACCGTGGCGACCCCCGCAGACTGCTGGGCAATGCAATCGCCATCAGCCATGGCAACGGTGAATTCAGCTTTTACGCCCACCTTCAGCAGGCTGGGCTTCGGGTGCGCTATGGCGACCTCGTCCGTCGCGGCACAGAAATTGCACGGGTTGGCAACAGCGGTCACTCGCCTGGACCGCACCTGCATCTGCATCTCATGAACGGGCCCAACCTGCAGTTGGATCAAGGGCTTCCGCTAAAAATCAGCCATTTCTGGGCCGCGGGCCAATTCTTCCAGCAACCTACCACCATCCCGACGCGGATGATCGTCAAGGG
>JBJYXA010000291.1:0-14211 GCA_046259705.1 Caldilineaceae bacterium | reverse complement strand
ACTTGTTGGTCGCCGGCGAATGGAGCGGTGAGTTCCAACTGGATGTTGTCCGGGTCGCGGAACGCCAACACGGAGATCCCAAAGCCCCCACCCAGGTCCTTGATCTCGCCGTGCGAGATGCCAAGTTCGTCGAACTCTTCCACCGCATTCACCAATTCGTCGCGACTCGACACACTCAGACTCAAGTGATCCAGCCCCACACGATTCTCGTCAAACCGGTCGTTTGCTATGGCTCGCTCCGGGTCTGGCGACGGGCCAAGTCCTAGCATAACGCTTCCGTTGCTGAGAATCACGCCCGGCGGTAGATCTACAATCAGCTGAAATCCAAGCACATCCGTGTAGAACGCTTGCGACCTGGCCACATCCGTCACCGTCAAGCGCAGGTGGTGGACTGCCCCTGTGGGTACCGTATTGCCCATCGTATCTTCCTCCCTTGATCTTCAAACGCGTACCGATTACTGTTTTCCCTCGCTTGGCTTCCACAACCAGCCCTCGCCCCGCTTGGAAACGCGCCCTAGGCTGGGAAAAGGCGGGAAGTGCATTCCCATTACCAGCAGATCCTGCTCGGCGGCCAGATCGAATACCCGCTGCTTGCTCTGCGCCGCCTCGTCCGGAAGGATGTCATAGACCGGCAACCAATCCGGATGCTCCAAGTGTAAAGGAGAAAGCACGGTGTCCGAAATGTAGAAAACGCGCTCCTGACCGGAAGTTATCAGCACGGCCAGGTGTCCTGGGGTATGCCCCGGCGCCTGAACAGCACGAAAGCCTGGTAGAAACTCCGCCTCGTCATTGACAAACTGCACCTGCTCGGCAATGGGTTCGAGACTTCTGCGCGCAATCTGGACATGTGATGGCGGTGCCATCTCTCCTGCCTCGTTGGAGAACCAGAAATCCCATTCACGCTGCCACATGAAGTACTTTGCGTTCTCGAATACGGGCTTGCCTTCGTCGTCCAGCGTACCGCCGACGTGGTCGGGATGCGCATGCGTGATCACCACCGTATCGATCTGTTGTGGCTGGAGACCCGCGTCCGCCATGTGCGTGAGCAGGCGGCCTGTCGACGGCGCCAGGTTTCCGGCGCCCATATCGACCAGTACTTGATTCGTGCCTGTATTGACAAAGAGATAGCTGTACGGCGTGGTCACGTGTTCGGTAGGCAATCCCCGGCTGCGAAGGGCCTCCTCCACATCGGCCGGCGCCGCATTTGCATAGAACCTTTCCGGTGCGTAGTCGACGGAACCGTCGGACAAGGCCACGCACTCATAGTCGCCCACCGTGAACCGATGACTTCCTTCGGCCATCGCCATCCTCCTTTACGCTCGCACCGATACGCTCTCCGCATAATCTCGGACAGACGACAACGGCACGGAAAACGCCTGCAAAGTCTTGGCCATGTCGATTACATCGCCGTCCTCATGCGAAAGCATGAGCGCCGCAAACGCCTCCTGCAAAGAGTCATCTGCCGTCCGGACCTGCTCGCGCAGCGCTTCCACCGGAACATGGGTCACGGCAAATGAGCGGCCGCTCGACTCTTCAAAGATGGAGACGACGCTTAGTGGGCTCAGCGGCTCAGGCCCACCCAACTCAAGAATGGCGTTCCTCGCAATGGGGTTATCCAGACTCTGCACGACAAATTTGGCCACGTCCTCACGCGAGATCCAGGATATGGGGCTTTCGCCGGAGCCATAAATGGCCACTTGCGCATTGCCGTAGTCGAAACCGACAATTGGACTGAGCCATACCTCCATGAAGTAGCTCGGGCGCACGATAGTGTAGGACATACCACTTTTCTGCAATGCCGCTTCCACGCTGCGTTTGGCTTGGGTCAGACGGCATGGTTCGCTACCCCGGTCAATGCCCCCCGAATACGACAGATAGACAAAGCGGCCGACGCCTGCCTCCTTCGCCGCAGCAACGAGGCTGAGACATCCATCCCGATCCGTGTCTTCGATGGAGTCGTCCGGCTGCCGTGACACGGTCGTGGTTGCCGTGCAGATCACCGTGTCCACGCCGGCGCACGCGGCGTCCAGCGAACGTCGATCCTTGAGGTCGCCATATGCGAGGTCGACCCCCTGCTGCCGCAACCGGTCGACCTTCCCGGCATCGGCCGTGGAGCGGACAAGCCCGCGCACGGGTTTTCCCTCCTCTCGCAACCGTTTGCATACCGCACCGCCCAAGTCTCCCGTTGCTCCAACGACGAGGTTCATTTGTTCTCCTTCCCATATTGGTCCAACACAAACTCCGACTTCCGCCACAATGTCACCGCATTCGTCGCCCTCCTATGTCGATCCCCCGAATACACAGTCTGCCGATCAACAAACACTCTACGTATAGGAAAGCAGAAAACCGGGTACCTTCGCTAACCGGTTTGCGATACAATAGCCGATACGGGAGCGGTACAGTGGGGGCACACGATGAACGCCAACTTGACATTCGGCGGCTGGTTGAAACGTCGACGCCAGGGCCTTGGGCTAACGCAGAAGGAACTGGCGCGCCGAATCGGTTATGCAGCGGTGAGCGTTCGCAAGGCGGAAGCGGATGAACGTCGACCCTCGCGTGAGATGGCCGAAAAGCTTGCCATTCACTTGGACATACCCCCCGAAGATCGAAACAGATTCGTTGCTTTTGCCAGAGACGAGTCCGGTTGGGAAGATTTCAAGCTCACTCCTCAGACTGCACTAGTAGATCACCTCGGTGGACCGGTAGCGAGAGGCACGGCAGGCGCCACCGGCTTGCCTTTTGCCCGTCCGCGGTTCCTGGATGCCGACTCGGCCGGCACAGAACATGTAAACAGCGAACCCGTCGCGCGCAGTCAGGTCGTTGCGCACCTAAGAGAACTGCTGGAGGCTTCCCTCGCGGGGCAAGGACAGATCGCATTTCTCACGGGCGAAGCGGGCAGCGGCAAGTCCACCCTCCTCAATGCCTTCGCTAGAGACGCACAACATCGCGTCAGCGATCTCTTGGTGGCCGTCGGGACATGCCAACTGTTCACCGGTGTCGGTGACCCATATCTGCCGTTCCGCGAGGTCATGTCGACGCTCAGCGGTGACCTTGAAGCCGCGTGGATTTCAGGAGCAGTCACTAGAGAAAATGCGACACACATGTGGCAGCAACTCCCACAGGTCGTCGACGCGATCGTCTCCCGCGGACCGGATCTGCTGAACACGTTTGTTTCAGCACCTACCCTTCTGGCCCGTGCTGAGGCACACAGTCCGGGGCGTACTGCTTGGCGCGAACGGCTTCAATTGACTGTGGAACACGCCATGGGGCGAGGACCGGACCAATCTCGACTGTTTGAAGAGTACACGGAAGTACTGCTGACACTTGCGCAGCGGCAGCCAATGCTACTGTTGCTCGACGATTTACAATGGGCGGATGTGTCATCCATTGCCCTACTTTTTCATCTGGCGCGTTCCATTTCCGATCAACGAATCTTCCTACTTGGCGCATTCCGTCCGGAAGCCATCGTCTGGCCAACTGAATCGCGCTCCCTCGAAAGCGTGATCAGCGAGATACAACGCCAGCATGGCAACGTCAAAATCAGGCTCGATGAAGAGGTCGTCGAAGAGCGTCGCCGATTTGTCGACGACTTATTGGATCTCGAGCCCAACCAGCTGGATGAGGAGTTCAGACAAGCGTTGCTCGACCACGGGCGCGGCCACCCTCTCTTTACCGTCGAGCTTCTCCGGGATCTGCAGGAACGGGGAGACTTGTTCCGCAATGGTGAAGGTCATTGGGTCATCGGCCAAGACCTTACGTGGGATTCCGTTCCCGCCAGGGTGGAAGGGGTGATCGAGCAACGCGTCGGCCGGTTGGACGCTGACCTGCGCGAGGTGCTGGCGGTCGCCAGCGTCATGGGCGAATCCTTCACGGCCGAGGTCGTCGCCCGTGTTCTGGACAGAGAACCAAGACAGGTGATCCAGTGGCTGAGCAAGGATCTGCAGAAACGTCACCGGCTGGTGCGCGCTGAGGATGTACGAAACGTGGGTGGGCAACGCCTCTCATTCTACCGATTCCGGCACAGCCTCTTTCAGCTCTACCTGTACCAGAGCCTGGACGACGTGGAGCGAGTATATCTCCACGAGGCCGTCGGAAATGCATTGCGCGATGTCTACCGAGATGAACAGGATCTGATTCCTATGGCCGGTACGCTCGCCCGCCATTATGAAGAAGCCCAACGCGCGGCCATAGCCAGCGATTACCATCTATTGGCTGGTCGCTATGCCGCGCAGATGTCGGCCCATCAGGAAGCGATAGCTCATCTGCAACAGGGTCTGGCCCAACTAGAATTTGTTTCTGATTCGCCTGAACGGCGCCGGCAGGAACTCGAATTGCGACTCACGCTGGCCGTATCCATCACGACCACTCGCGGATATGCCAACCCGGCAGCGCATGCAGAATACATGGTTGCCGGCGCATTAGCGGAGACGGACGGCGACATTTTCGAGCGTTTCCGCGCAAAGTACGGGCTTTGGAGATCGGCCATTATGGGCGCTGAACTGGAAAAAGCCCGAGATCTCGGATATCGATTGATGCGCCTCGCGCAGGAATCCGGAGACGAGGGTTTGCTGCTTGAGGCATACCGCGCCGAGGGCGTCAACCTCTACCATGCAGGGAAATTCGTGCCGGCCCTCTCTGCGCTGGAGGCCGGGCTGTCCTTATACGATTTTGAACGACACCGAAATCATGCCTTCGAGTATGGCCACGATCCGGCGATCAGCTTCTTGGCCTACCTGGCCCACACGCTGTTCGTTCTTGGCGATGCAGAGCGCGCAAACGAGCGGATCAGCGAGCTTGTACGCCTAGCGTGGCGTCTCGCCCATCCGTTCAGCCTGGGTTATTCCATGTCATTCGGCGCTGCCACTGCTTGCCAGTATCAGCGCGACGTCGATGGAACGCTTCGATGGTCGGAGCAAGCATTGGCCTTCGCTACGCGGCGCGGCTTTCCGTTCTGGCAGGCCATAGGCACCATCCTTAACGGATGGGCTCGTGCCATGGACGGAGCAGGATCGGAATCCGTCAGGGTCATCCGGACCGGACTCTCCATCTGGCGGGACACGGGATCGACCGGTTTCATTCCTTACTACGACTGTCTACTGGCGGAGGCATGCGCACTTACGGGCGATATCGATGCCGGTCTGGTCGCTGTCAACCAAGGACTTGCGTCAGCCCACGCGACCGGAGAGCGGCATTACGAATCCGAGCTGCATCGTATGCGCGGCGAGTTGATGCTGCTCCGTGGCTCCGGGGAGGCTGCCGCCGCTGCCTTCGAATTGGCCCTGGATGTAGCCAGGACACAAGGTGCCAAGGCTTTCGAAGAACGCGCTCTGGCCAGCCTCGACCGACTGTGAGCGTCGTTTGATCCGGGCCCGGCTTCGAGCAGGAGTTGGGGTCAGACGAGGATAAAATGGGCGGAAAGCATTATCGGTAGTCGGGTTCGGTTAGCGGTAGAAATCAATCCAGCTCAGTCGAAAAATCCCGTTGGATTGGGTCACCGCCGCGGGCAACGTCACGTCGAAGTATTGGGGCATGCCGCCAACAGTTTCGCCCCGGTTGATTGTCATCCACAGCGGGCTGCCTGGATCGATGGGTGTTTCGGTGCCGTTCTGGTCGACGCTGGACTGCGTCACTGCATTTGTTCCGTAGCTGGCGACCGCAGCGATTACGGTCGAGTCACCGGACGAGATCGTAAGTTGTTCAAGACCGTGCAGGTGCAGGCGTAGGGTAATATCGGTGGAGCGTGCAGGTTCTGCGACCCAGAGTAACGCCTTACCGATGCCGGATTCACTGTAGATGTCCAGTACGTCATCTGTCGACGGGTTCTGTGACATCGTGACACCAGACGACATTGGTGAAAACACAACCGGTGAATTGCCTACGCTTGCTATGGCGCACCCTCCTGCCAGCAGAATCACCACGATCGACAAGACCGCGATCTTAGTAGGACAGGGGACCAAGACACGTCTGAATCGATCCACTTTCGAATTGACCATGGTGAAGAATCTCCCGTCCCGCATTCTAGATTCCGACAACACCATTTCCGGCTTACGCCGTAGCGAACGTTGGGCCGGAACATACCTATTACACATCCGGCTCACGTGCCAGGCAAACGTGTGTGTAGGCCAGCTGAACCGCGGTGCACCGATCTCATTTGTGTACGGGGAATACGTCTACGTCGGCTCTGCCATGGGCAAAGGTGATGGCCTCTATCTGCCCAAGCGGCTCGTGCGTCACGCCACCCGCTCGGGCGCACAGCCCGTCCATGCCTTTCGCACCCTTCTGCTCGACCATTTTGCACATGCCGGTCTATCGCCACAGCGCGTGCTGCCCACCGGCCCCAAGCGCCTCTTCTGGAACATCGACTATCTGCTCGACCGGGCGGACGTGGAGCTGCAAGGCGTGTTCTACGTTCGCAGTGACGTGCGGTACGAGGAGTCCATCGCGTCGTGGCTGGCAGCGCGGCCCGATGCGGAAGTCCCGGCACCCGGGTTTGGCGCCCACGATCACCCCGGCCACACCCACCTCTTCCGCTTGACCGGCGAGGATGATGCCTGGAACTCTCTGCATCGAGACCTTGCCCATCGAATCAGCACGGAAGGAGCCGAAGCGTGACCAGTGAACCACAATCACCCACCTATGAGCGCGTCTACCTTGTCGTCAGTCAAATCCCGGCGGGGAAAGTTGCTACCTACGGCCAGGTCGCGTCCATCGTCGGCAACTGCACCGCGCGCATGGTCGGTTACGCCATGGCCGCGCTGCCGGCAGGCTACGACGTGCCCTGGCAGCGCGTAATCAACGCCCAGGGCAAGGTCAGCCCGCGCGCTCGCAGCGAAAGCACGGCGCTCCAGCGCAAGCTGCTCGAGGATGAAGGTGTAAAATTCAGCGCTGTGGACAAGGTCGACTTCGGCCGCGTGCGCTGGGAAGGTCCTTCGCTGGAATGGTTGCTGGAGAATGGCTTCGACCCCGGTCCCTCCTGGCGCGAGAAGTAACTCCTGCCTCACGCAGAGCCGCCAGGATGCGAACATGGTGGCGAAGGGTCTGTGCAGGTCAGAAGCTGGCAACGGACGTACAGCGCATCCCTTGTGCTTCCTCTTCCTGTCCGTCATATAGCGGCGCACATGCCAAACCCAGACCTTGCCATTTCGGCATGAAGTTGAGCCGAGTCTACGTCCGGCGCAGGCGGCAAGCGATGACACATGCGACGTAGCCGTTACATGCGGACCGAGCCCTACGCCGGTACCGTCATTCCCGCGCATTGCGCGATCGTCGAAGTGCCGGAGCCCTGAACTACAAAAAACGCCGCAGATTGCCACTGTCGCGCGCTTGTCCCTGTGGGCGGAAATACCAGAATCAAGCGCTCAAGTGGCTTCACGCGCTCGACTCCGATTCCCACTGCAAAATACGAGGATCGTGGAAACACACTCGTCTCCAGGAGGCTCTGGCCTCATTTGCACACAGGACGCCGTGCGGCGCCTGATCCTATTCGCTGCCTGCCGTTCGCAACAACAATCGCTGCCCGTCGGGGTCAGCATCGTTCTCGGACGGCATCCAGGGCGCCAAACAGGCCGTGTCCTTCACACACGGATCTGTCAGCGCCGACAGGAAGTCCACCAACGTGTCTACCTGCCTATCGCTCAGCTTCACGGGTTGCAAAGGCGTCTGCCCATCCTGCATCGCCGCCTCCAGCACCGCCAAGGCTGCCCTGGTATATCTATCCGTGTGCATCACAGGAATATCCGGTTCGAGCTGGGCGAAGTCGTAACGCTCCACACTGCCCACCGGGTCTAGGTGATGGCGTATCATGCCTTCCAGGGTAGTATACGCGCCGTCGTGACCATACGGACCCGTCACCTCTACGTTCAGCAGCGTCGGCGTGCGGAAGGCGTACATATCCTCGGCGCGTTTCGTCTCGCGCGCTCTGCCGTGGTCCTCGTCCGATAGCTCGCCGTCACCCTTGCCGCGCCCGATCTGCGGGACCGCCAGCGTATAGAACTCCTCGTCCGTGAAGAAATCGCCGCTGTGACATGTCGCGCAGCCGGCCCCGCCCTGTTCCACTGAGCGGAAGAAGAGCAGCGCACCCTCCTTGGCCGTTTCAGAAATCGCGCCGCTGTCGCCTGCCACGTACGCCTTCCACGCCGTGTCGACGAACACCTGCGAGCGTTCGTAGGTGCCGATAGCCTCCGATATCAGGTCATAATCGATGATAAGTTCGGTCTCATCCATTCCAGGAAACGCCGCTTCACACTCCGCCTGCCATCCGTTCACGGCAAGCTCGTTCTCGCCTGCGCCGTAATCGCCTAGCCGGGCCGCCAGGTGGTCGCGCGCCGCGCCGTTGCCTTTGCCTTCTTCGAACGTAAAGCCACGCATCTCGTCCTGCGACGTGACCGGGAAGCGCGCCTGAGCAATCGTCAAGTTGGCGCCGGCATGCGGATCCGCCTCGCCGAACGGCGCGTCCGGCGTCCGGATGCCAACTCCATCGTTGCCTTCCCTATTCGGGGTGCCGCCCAGGCTCTCCACGCGGCCGTCCCAGAACTGCACTTTGTCCCACATCGCGATGTTGAACGTGGTAGGCGCGTTGCGCGGAACCGTCGGCTGCCCGCTGGGATGCATCCGTCCCGGCCCAACCAAATCCGGGTCGACGGCGCCCACACCGATGGACAACGAGAGCCCGTCTCCGCCGCCCAGTGTCGGCACGTGGCACGTGGCGCAGGCGGAATCACCGTCGCCGCCCAGCGCCTTGGTGAAGAACATCTTCTTGCCCAGCTGCGCCATGGGTTCGTCGATGGAGGGCAGGTCACGGGCCGCGCTCGGATCCCCGGTCAACCCTTGTTCGGCAATAATCGCGCGCAACTGTGCGTCCAAAATGCGGTCGTAGGTGGGATGCGGCCGCACAGATTCCGGCACGGGAGATTCGCGGTCTAGTTCATTTGTGGGATTGCCAGCCATGGCGCCAAGCTGACCGATCCGGCCGCGTTGCGGAGCTTTTTCGGCGTGAAGGTTGCCGCTGCTCCAAAATGCGGAAAACGTTGCGAATGCTACGATCGTGCAGGCAAGCAGACCTCTCTTGAACACCGGGACCTTACTCTCATTCTGCACCCCCCCGCCGTTCGCACACGCGCATTTTCTCGGCCGGGCTAAAACCCAGGAACTGTGCGCGGAGCTACTTGTCGCTGTCGTCAATGACTATGCGCAATGCCTGCTGGGGCCAACCGCCGTCGCGGGTCCGTTTTGATGCAGGCGCGCCTAGACAATCCACGGATTTTAGCACGATTCAATTTGCAGTGGAAAGTTGCCGACCCACTATCGATAGCCACATCTGGGGGCTACATGAGGCGCTGGATGTTTCGCTTCGCCTATCGTGACTATTCCCTTGCCTCCGTCAGGATGGCACGAGTATAGACGTTTCCGTTCCGCGCGTGTGGTTTTAGACGCCCCAGATGAATCGCATCGCCAGTAATAGCGTCACCAATGTGACGACGGCCATGCCGGAGCCGACCCCCAGAAAATCACGAGAAGTATAGTTGCCGGGCGCCATCATCAATATATTGACGGGATGGGCAATGGGCGTGAGAAAGGCGGCAGAGCAGGCAATGGCGACGGCAACGGCCATTGCCTCTGCATTCATCCCGCTCTGAATCGCCGCGGTGACGGCGATCGGCCCGGTGATGAGCGCGGCCACCTGACCGCCGATGACCTGCGTCAGCGCCATAGTGAGTAGAAACAATGCTGCCACAAGCGCTAGAGGACCGTAGGGGCTGACGGCCGCCACGATTGCATCCCCAACATGCGCGGCCAGCCCGGTATGGATCATGGCAAGACTGAGGGGCAGCAGACCGGCAATGAGAAAGATCACACGCCAGCCGATGCCGCGATAGGCGTTGTCGAGATTGATACATCCGGTCAAGGCCAGGCCGGCGACGCCCAGCATCACCGCATCGGCTGTGGGAATGATCTCCAGAATAGAGATCAGCAGGACCAACCCGGTAATCCCCAGCGCCCAACCCGCCTTCTGAGGTAGAGGCGGACGGGCCGTATGCGTGCTCTCCAAGACCATGAAATCCCGGTCTTTAGTCAGGGCCTGGATGTTGTTCGGGGTGCCAACCACCAACAGAGCATCACCAGGCTCAAGAGGAATCGTGCCTACGTCGTTGCGAAAGCTCAACCCTTCACGCCAGAGGGCGACGCCCGTAAGGTGATACCTGTTCCGAAAGTTCAGTTCGGCCAAAGTTTTGCCGAACACGCTGGACCGGTGCGGAACGAGCACTTCTGCTAGGTCGACGAAATAGTTCTGGCCATTCTCAGAATGGTTCTGCAGCCGGCCAATCGTCGTCCCCCAGTCAGCCATCTGCGCCACCCGGTCATCCCGGCCCAGCACAACCAGATAGTCGTCAGCCTGGATCACTTCAGCGGGTTCGGGATTAAGAATCGCTTGCTGGCCGCGCCAGATGGCCACCACCGTCAGGCCAAGCTCTTCGCCGATTTCGCTGCGGTTCAACGGCAGCCCCACGAGACGCGAGGATGGCAACACACGCACCTCCCAAAGTTGTTCCTCAATCTGGTATATCTCGGTCAACCGACGTGACAAGAGATAAGGCGTGGCGCTATGGCCCACCGACTCGCGGCTCGGCAGCAGATGCCTGCCCACCAACCACATGAAGAACAAGCCGGCCAACATGATGATTCCGCCCGTGGGCAGGAAGTCGAGCATGCCCAGGGGCTCCTGGCCCTGGTCGTGCAGGATGCTGCTGAGGATAATGTTGGCAGTGGTGAAGTAGGTGGCCATACCGCCGACCAGGGTGCCAAAAGAGAGCGGAATAAGCAGCTTGGATGGCGGAACGTCTGACTCGCGCCCGACCTGCACTGCGGCAGGCAAAAGCACGGCGCCGGCGGCAATGTTGTTCATGATGAGCGATAGGCCGGCGCCTGCGCTCATAAAGAGCAGGATGAGCCTGCCTTCCGAGCCGGCCCCGATCTCCTTGAGCCGTTCAGCCAGCCACTGCACGACGCCCGTGTCCTCCAGGGCCTGCGTCATAATAAAAAGTCCGATGATGGTGATGACGACCGATCGGCTGAAACCCGAGAACGCCTCTTGTACGGTGAGGATGCCGGTGAGAGGGAGGAGAGCAAGGACCAAAATGGCTGTGAGGTCAGGGCGCAACAGATCGAAAACAATGATGATCAAGGTTGCGAGGATAAATCCGATCAGAATCCATTCCTGTGATGAAAGTGCCGACATCTAGCAAACCTTCGCACAAATCCTAATGAACAAGGCCGAGTGTTCAGCGACAACAGAAGTGACAGCCGTTCGCAGAGGCCGTTTTCATTCGAATGCCGCACAAGGCGCCCTGCCAACGGGCGGGGCCCAAACAACCTTGAATGGTAGCACAGGAGCGCCCATTAGTAGCAAAGAGATTGACGCGCAACTCACTTGAATTCGGCTCCAAGTCTGGTACAATGCCCTTCCGCCTTCCCCGCGCGCGCGAATGGCACCGTCACGCACCGCCAAGTCCGGTGTGAACGATACACTTAGCCCGTGCCGATTGATCCACTTCTGCCACACGAAAGGAGACCGACCGATGAGCGAGAATGTACTGGCCAAAATCTACGAGCACAACAACTGGGCAAATCTCGAGGTCGTCCGCGCCTGTTCCACCCTCACGGATGAACAGCTGGACGCCGAACCAAAGTCTGTCACCAAAGGAACGATCCGGTCGACACTGGTGCATCTCGTGGGGGCGCAGGACGGTTACCTGGCACTCCTCACAGTACCGTTGGAGAAGCGACAACGCGTCGAGCTAACGATGGCGGATCTGGAGCAAGCGATCACTGCCAGCGGCGAAGGACTGTTGGCGCTGGCGAGCGGTGAGCGGCCGTTGCCGAGCGAGGAGCGGCTGCGCACGGCGAACGGCTACACTGTGGAACCGTGGGTGGTCATGGTGCAGGCCATCAACCATGCCACGGAACACCGCGAACAAATCAAGAGTATGCTGAGCGCGCTAGACGTGACACCACCCTCTCTAGACGGCTGGGAATTCGGCCTGGCGACCAACGCGCTCGTGCCGGTCGCACCGTAGGGGAGAACTGCTACCCTCCGAATAGGCTGGGAAGGAAGGACTTGGTCTGCGCCGGCGCACCCACTTCAACCGCACCCACATCGCAGGCCGCGCCGTAGGGCCGCGCCTCCCCGCGCTGGTCCGTGTCCACGCCCGTGACGCATTGGCCACCGTCGATCGCCGGGCTGCCAGTTTGCGGCAAGTATGTCTCCGTACGACCGCCGTTGTCGGCCAGTGGGCCGAGCGCCGGGTCCGTGCCGCTTCTGTCGCTGACCTGGGTGAGCACACATGAATTGTCGCTCGCAATGTTGAAGCCGTCGGACGTAATCCCGCTCGGACAATTCATAGGGCTGTTGCCGGCGACAATCGTGTCTTTCAGTCGCAAGGTGCTGGAACTCGGGCCGCGGCCCACGCCGTAGCCTACATTGTCGACGATCGTGGCGAAGATCAGCTTCATCACACCGTAATCGCTCTCCACAACGCTGCCGTTAGCGCTGCTTGAGACATTGCCGCTCACTGTGACGTTAATCGCCGTGACAATATTGGTCGCACCTGACCCGGCCATACCGTTGGCGATGATGGCGGCGCCATCGGCGGTGTTGCTGTAGACCAGCGAATCGGTCAGGGTGAATGTACCCGAATTGCTTACTGCCGCGCCGACAACGGCCGTATTGTGCGTGAAGAGCATCTCGCTCGCAGAGAGATTGCCACCCTGGATAAAGAGGCCACCGCCGTACGTGTTCGACGTATTGCCGTCGAATGTCACGCCGGATAAGTATGCTATTCCGGACGCGTGATTTAACCCGCCGCCGCTGGCTGGGCCCGCAAAGGATGCCCTATTGTCCGCCAAGCTTGAGTCCGTGAGGCTCAGCGAGCCAGCGTTGAAGACGCCTCCTCCTCCTCCAGACGCGGCAGCATTGCCCGCGAGCGTAGAGTTCGACACGGTGAGCGTGCCGCTGCTCCAGATGCCGCCGCCCGTTTCGGACTGCGCCGTATTGCTGATTATGCGGCTGCCGCTAACGGTTACCGCGCCCGTGTCATTGAAGATGCCGCCGCCACGGTTGGCGGCCTCATTCTCGCCAACCGTCGAGTCCTCCAACGTCACCACACCATAGTTCTCGATGGCGCCGCCCGAATCGGAGGCGTTGCTCAAGTTGACTTGGCTGTGAATGATCCGCAGCGTCCCGAAGTTTTGTATCGACCCGAACGTCCCGTTGCCGCGTGCAAGTGTGATATCGCGCAGGGTCAATGATTTGCCGCTGTACACCTGAAAATGAGGGGTTGTGTTGGCGCCGCTGAGCGTGATCTTGTCAGCGCCCTGAATCTCCGTGTCGTCGCCTATCTGCTTGTAATAGGTCAGCACGATAGTGTGCGCAGCCGGGCCGCAGTCGAAGGTGACCAGCCCACCGCCGGTGAGCGCCGCATCGAACGCAGCCTCCGTGCAACTGGCGGGGGTGCCGTCGCCAACCGTACCGGCCGCGTGGACAGACGATGGAGCGAGTCCAAGCAGAACGCCCGCGAGCACAATCACCGCGCCGATTCCAAATCTGCGCATCGTCGAGACATGTTTCATCGAACACCACTCCCTCCGCCAACTGGCGGATGCTCCCTTGCACACGAGAACGAGGGCTCTCCTGTAGCGAGGCCCCATCCTGCGACATTCACCTAGATCACAAATCCGCCTTCCATTGGCCCGCAGGGCTGGGAAAGCGGAACATCCGACCAACTAGCGTGATTCTGCGCGGAGTATACTGCGGCCCCCTTCGCGCGTCAATCGTTCATTTCGTGATTCGCAAAGAAATCACGCTTGACAACCCAAAACGCAAGTGATATCTTATGCCGCAGAATAGTAATGAACTCTACCCAATTGTGAGTGGTCAGCAGCAAAATCCAATCATGATTCAGAAACCGGCAAGGGAAACTCAACGCACTCTCGACCATGTCACTAGTAAGCCTGTTCTGTCGCGTTCCGGCCGGATCTTCCAAGTCGACCTGCGCCCCGAGTGGCGTGGGTTTTCTTTTTCTGGATATTGGTTTAGCTACTACTTTGCCTTTACAGGCACGCGGCCACTCTGCGCAGGGGGGAAGATGAGGCCTGGATAACCAACCAGGAATCAACCGAACTCAACGAGGGCGTGGATTGGCCGAATCCCCGCCC
>JBJYXA010000290.1:0-2943 GCA_046259705.1 Caldilineaceae bacterium | reverse complement strand
GTGGAACTGAGTCGGCTTCCGGCCAGCCTCAGCCGGCGACATACTCGGTGGCGGGCATCGTGAACGCATGTGAGGAAGGACATGCTGAGATGCTAACTGCACTTGGGGACGGCCGAAATCGCCTGATGATGATTAAAAAGCCGACTACGCCCCCGGCTTATGTCTTCCAGGAAGTGGACGTCGGTAATTATTCGGAAAGTTACGAGTTGAATGCTGCCGTGAAATTCACGAGCGGTGGCAATATCAAGTCTGGGCCTTTCCCGGTTTATTGTAAGTCTTGCGCTGATTATGTGCCCCCGCCTCCGCTTACTGGCATCCGCGTTTCAGGTATTTTGTCGGCATCTTCGACCGAGGGTGCTAACCCCGGCGCGCTGACCCTCACCATCAACGCGACCGACGAGGACGCTAACCCTCTTGCCTGGAACATCTCGGAAAGCCTCGCGTGGGCGAGCTTTTCGTCGACATCCGGCACGGGTGAGACGAGCGTAACCGTGACGCTGGACCCGGTGGGTGCGGGACTGGCGCCGGGCGCATATGAAGGTGAGTTCACGATCACAGCCGCAGGTGCGGAGAACAGCCCCTACACAGGCACGCTGCAGCTGACCTACTACGCGACCCCAGTCCTGGCTGTTACGCCCGTGTCGTTGGATTTCGGGCAGATCACCGAGGGGGATGGGCTTCCCGTTGCACAGACTTTGACTGTCACCAACTCGGCAAGCCCTGCTGCTCCAATGTCATTCACGGCAGCAGGTCCGGGTTGGCTCAATGTGTCGCAGTCCGGCGCGACGGTGGCATTGCGCCCAAACACGAGTGTCCCCGGCACATACAGCGACGATGTGACGATCACGTCAGCATCGGCTTCCAACAGCCCGGTGACTGTGCCTGTGACGTTCGATGTGCAAGAGAAGCCGGCGACTATCGTTCTGAGTAGGTCGTCACTAGCGTTTTTCTCTGAACCGGACGGCACACCAGCAAATCAAACTATTACGGTAACAAATGGAGGGACTACTCCATTAAGCTTTACTGTGTCGGATGACGCGGCGTGGCTTACTGTGACGCCGACGAGCGGTACAGACGGGACCGAGTTGACGATCAGCTGCTCCGCACAAGCAAATGAGGGCACATACAACGCGACGATTACCGTAACGGATCCGGCGGCAACCAATAGCCCGCAGACAATAGCCGTCGGTCATTTTGTCAGTACCAACCCAATCGTTGACGAGAACCTCAACAGCGCTGACGTGATGTCGTTGACCACCAGCGACTACGGGGACATCGCCAACCAGGGCTTCGCCACCGAGCAGTCGGTCAACGTTGGTGAGACTATCGACTTCAAGGTGCACGGCGACTGCCAGACTATCGAAATCTTCCGGTGCGGGTACTACGGGGGCGGCGTCTACCGGAAGGTCGCCACGATCTTGAACACCCCCACCAGCCAGCCGGCGGCTGTCACGATTCCGGATACCAGTGGGGCAACAACCTGTGCCGCTTGGACAGTGACGGCGAGCTGGGACGTGCCCGCAAATGCAGTGTCGGGTATGTATATCGCCGTGGTGCGCAATGCAGCGCTCACTGCATTCAGTAACATCGTTTTCTTTGTACGCGAGGACGCTCGGCCTGCCGACATCGTTGTGAAGGTCTCGGATTCGACCTGGGGCGCAGCTTACAACCCATTCAACACGATGGGCGATGCTGCAACTATTGAAAGCGGTGCGGACCTCTACGGTGTCGGTTATTTGGGTAGTATTACTACTCGTAGCACGCAGGTATCGTTTGACCGACCGCTTATTACTCGAAACAACGTAGTTAATCATCCGTACAACTATGAGTTGGGATTGGTTTCGTTCCTAGAGGAACAGGGCTACAACGTTAAGTACGTGACCTGCTACGATCTGGACATCAATCGCGGTATTGGCACGCCAAAGGTGCTAATCAACGCGGGGCATGACGAGTACTGGTCGCAGAACATGCGCGATCGGATAATTGCTCTGCAGAATGCGGGCACGCATATCCTGTGGATGTCGGCCAATGACATTTTCTGGCGTATCCGCTATCTGAACAGCCGCGTCATCGAGTGCTTCAAGGACACAATGGATGGCCCCGGCGGGCATGTCGGCGGCACGCCATTAGACCCAACAAGCTGGACTGGTACGTGGCGTGATACCCGGTGGGCAGGGCGCAAGCCGGAGAGTGAGATTCACGGAACTTTGTTCCGCATGAACGGCATTTTCAACTACAGCGCCACCATCACAACCGATCCTTACGGCCAGCATCCCCTGTGGCGCGGTACAGCAGTAGAGTCCACCAACACGACGTTGCCGGCGCATATTGGCTTCGAGGCGAACAGTTATGAACCGCCATCTCAGATGTGGGTCGGGCGTGCAGCAGCAACCCTGATCAATATCAACGGATCTTATGCCGACGATAATGGGCAGGACTACGGCGGCAACGGAAATCTGGACTGGGGCATTGTGGTGTCCCGCTACGAGCCAACCCAAGGCGTCAACGTCTCGTTTGCGTCTATGGACTGGATCTGGGGGCTTAGCAACAATCAACTTGGGCAAGCGGTTGAGAACGTGACGACGCGGCAGGCGACGGTCAACCTGCTGACGGATGTCGGTGTGGCAGCATCGACACTGGCGACTGGGCTGTCGGAGCCCGCGCCCGTATCGTTGAACTACTACGGTGTTGGCGACGTAGCGCTGCCGAATGTTAGCGGAAGCTTTGACTACTCCCAGGACTTCCAGGGCGACTGGGCTTCGGCGACGACCTATGTGGCTGGTGAGGTCGTGGTCAACCGCTGGAGGACGTTTGAGGCCCTCTCAGGGCACATAGCGGCTGCCGGTACAGAGCCCGGTGTAGGGGCCTCTTGGGAGAGCGTGTGGCGCGAGGTGAATCCGGTAGTGGTTCCTCCCACTCCAGCAACTATCGGGCTTGATAAGT
>JBJYXA010000289.1:3579-15500 GCA_046259705.1 Caldilineaceae bacterium | reverse complement strand
CGCACGCATGTTCGGACACAATGTCAGCGTCGTTACTGATCTTGTGAAGCGCGTCACATAAGCTATAGACCATTCTTCCTCCTCCTTGTGTGCAGGGAGCGAATCCTTACGGGTGCGCTCCCTGTTGCACGGAACCTCCTCATACTCTGAGAAATCTGTACGGAGCAGCCGAACATCCGTCGCACTTTCGGCACGTCCTTTGGCTGCAAGCTTGTGTAGCGCTCCCAGATGGGTGGTACCTGTGGTGTCAAGGAAGTATGTTTGCGGTCCCCGGTTTGGCGGTTCGCAGGACTGGGGCGGTTCTTCCAGGCCCTGTCCTGATATGGTAGAATTGTTCGGCCGTTCCATGGTGTCCCACACGTGCCAATGTGTCGTGCTAAGCACACTTTCAGGCCACCACGGCGGTTCAATGTCGTCATCAATGCAACCAAGTGGGCGAGGGGCATAGGACATGGGATACGACGGGCGCGTACACACAGTCGAAATCGACGGACTGAAGAGAGACCTTCCGCTGTTTGAGGTTGCGCCACACGTAAAGATCGCATTGTTCAATATGCTTGGCGACACGGAGGTCGTGGAATGTGCGGCGTCCGCCCTGGCGCAGAAGATGCCGCCAGACGCCGACGTCATGATAGTTCCTGAAGTGAAGGCCGTCCCTTTAGGGCATGCTATGTCTGTGCGGACAGGAATCCCCTACGTCGTGGTCCGGAAGATTCGCAAACCGTACATGCTCAATTGCCTCGAGGCGGAAGTCGTTAGTATCACGACCGGCGAACCGCAGACCCTGTACCTTGACGGTAAGGACCTTCGACTCGTCCAAACCAAGAACGCGGTGTTGGTCGATGATGTCGTTAGCACAGGCAGCACGATACGCGCCATGCGTCTGTTGATGGAACGGGCGCACGCCAATATCGTTGCAGAGATGGCGGTCTTCACCGAAGGTGACGAAGACGCCTGGCCGGAGATTTTGTCGTTGGGCCACCTGCCCATATTTACCGACTGAGCTGGCAACGGGAAGTTCTGCCGTCCGCCGTTAGGGTCGGGAAAGTTTATTCTGAGTAGAACGTATGTCTGGAATAACAGAGAAACTACAAAGCGTATCCGTACGCTACGAAGAGTTGAATCGGTTGATGGGCGACCCTGAAGTGGCGGCCGACTACGAGCGCCTGAGCGAGCTGGCGCGGGAGCGCAGCGAGATTGAGGAGCTGGTGGAAACGTTCCGCCGCTTCGAAGAAGTGGAACGCCAGATCGAACAAAATCGCGAACTCTTGGACGAAGACGATCCAGAGATCCAGGAACTGGCCGAAATCGAGAACGAGGAACTCAGGGCCGAACATGCAGAGCTAGAGGAACACATGAAGGTGCTTCTCTTGCCCAAAGACCCCAACGACGAAAAGAACGTGATCGTCGAAGTGCGGGCGGGAACTGGCGGAGATGAGGCTGCCCTGTTCGCAGGTGAGTTGTTCCGCATGTATTCGCGTTGGGCCGAAGACCATCACTTCAAAACAGAGATTCTCAGCAGCAATGAGACAGGCATAGGCGGATTCAAGGAAGTGATCTTCGCCGTGAAGGGCAAGGGTGCGTACGGCAAACTGAAATATGAGTCGGGCGTGCACCGGGTGCAGCGCGTTCCCATAACGGAGAGCCAGGGGCGTATCCATACGAGCGCAGCAACCGTCGCCGTTCTTCCCGAGGTCGAGGACGTCGAGGTGGAAATCGCCGATAATGATATTCGTATCGACATCTTCCGCAGTAGCGGACCCGGCGGCCAGAGCGTCAACACGACCGATTCCGCCGTGCGAATCACTCATCTGCCCACCGGAATGGTCGTTTCGTGCCAGGATGAAAAGAGCCAATTGCAGAATCGGATCAAGGCCATGCGCATTCTCCGCTCTCGCCTTTTCGCCCTGGAAGAACAGCGGCGCATGGAGGAAATGGGAGCTGAACGGCGCAGCCAGATCGGCAGCGGTGACCGCAGCGAAAAGATTCGCACCTACAATTACCCTCAGAGTCGTGTGACCGACCATCGTATCAACAAGACGGTATATAGGTTGGAATCCGTGCTGAACGGGGACCTCGACGAGTTCATCGAGGAGTTGGGTCAGAGCGACAGAGCTGCACAATTGGAGGCCGTTAGCACTGAGGCGGTGTAACGTCCAAACAGGGTCCGGCGGATGAGTGTAGGCGAGGATGCTGTGCGGGCGGCGATTTGAGGTATACTAGAAGTGTGCCACCGACCTGCCGAATCTACGTCAGGTCCACAAGTAGCACCGGGGCAAGCTGGATGGATTCAACGCCGAATCGTCGCCGTCCCGGAGGTTATCGATGAAGCTAACCAGTCCGAACCGGCACAATCGGACACAAAGACTAGGAGGTTGCTTTGGCTATACTGCGGGTCAATCTGCGGCCGGAGAAGGCAGACCGGTCCGTAGGTCATCACGACGACGATGTCGCGAAGGGACTCGTCCAAGCTGAGCACGCTAGCACGTTCAATTCACACCGTAGCCCCAAGGATTCCCAAATCGATGAAAATGGCGCAGACGACGATTCTGCGCCAATCTGGCAACAGATCGAGTGGCGCTTAATGCCGAATACAACGGTCGGTCGCGCACTCGTGTCTGCCACACAGCGCTTGGATGACGGCGGCAGTCGTACGGCAAATCTCGACGCTCAGGTTATTCTCGCACACGTATTAGGTGTGGATCGAAGCTGGCTGTTCGCTCACCATGATTACGAACTCATGCCAGCTGAGGCGACTCTGTATTCCGAACTGGTCGCTCGGCGTACTGCGTCCGAGCCCGTAGCATACCTCGTGGGCATGAAGGAGTTCTACGGCTTGGAGCTCGCCGTGGACGCTCGCGTGCTGATCCCCCGCCCGGAAACCGAATTGCTCGTCGATGCCGTGCTGGACCATATCGAATCGCGCAGCGACCGTCACGTGACGGTGGTGGACGTGGGCACGGGCAGTGGCGCGATTGCTTGTGCCGTTGCAAACAACTGTCCTGAGGCCAAGGTGTATGCGACGGATATCAGCGAAGATGCCCTAAGTGTTGCGCGGCAGAACGTTTCTAGATGGGACAAAAGACAACAGGTGACTTTGCTGAAAGGCGACCTGCTGGCGCCGCTCCCGGAAAAGGTCGACGTCATCGCGGCTAACCTGCCGTACATCCGCAGCGACGAATACGCAACGCTGCAGCGCGACGTTCGTGACTACGAACCTCAGCTCGCTCTGGAGGCGGGACCCGAAGGGCTCGATGTGTTCTCGCGCCTTTTGCAACAGATACCAAAGCACCTCAAGCCAGGCGGCGTGATTTTTCTGGAGATAGCCTATGACCAGGGCGAGGCAGTGGTCGACCTAATAGGACGTTTGCTGCCAGATGCGCGATCTATAGCGATTCGCAAGGACTATCACGGCCACGACCGGCTCGTATTGGCAGCCGTCTAGCATGCGTCAGACGCCAGCGTAGCTCTGAACGCGGTTTGCACAACGAGAGTACCAGACATGGTCGACCAAGCCGTTGGTGCTTGGTCGACCATGTCTGTATCCTTATATCACCCGATTTCACACGAGACATACGGGCTGCTCAATTTTTGTCGGCACATTCAAAAGGCAGCAGAGGAAACAGCAACGAAGATGAATGACAGTGCAGACAGACGGTTCGATCTCGTGGCGCTCGATCTGGATGGAACGATATTGGATCTTTATCACCACAAGCCGTTCTCGCGGGCCGTCCGGGACACGATCAATGCGGTCCAGGATGCCGGAGTTCCAGTTACCATCGTGACAGGACGCACGCTCGACTATGTGCGCGAGCATGTGGCCCCACTTGGTATTGTCACGCCCGTAGTGACGACGCAGGGCGCCGTCGTGGGCGATCCGATCTCCGGCAAGATTCTACACGAGACGACAATCCCGCTGGAGACAGCGCGTCGCGCCACGGCATGGATCGACGCGCAGCCATACATCACTTCCTTGTACTTCCTCGACCCGGAGGGACGGACCCAGATCTACCAGAATCACGGCGGGCCCGAACCGGATTTCTACGACCATGTATTCACTGTACCGCGCCACATGCACTCACCGCTCTCTGATCTGGTGGCAGGAGATGTGCATCCGCCATTGAAATTTCTCACCATCGACGAGTCGCCTGATGATGTCGATCTGGTGGCGCTTCTCAAGGAGCTGTTCAGCCCGGATCTCTACATTACGCGCACACATCCTAGGCTGGTGGAGGGAACGGCGCCCGGACTGGACAAGGGGCAGGGGCTGCTGCAGCTTTGCGCTCTTCTCAAAGTAAATCCCGAACGGGTGCTGGCTATCGGCGACAGCGACAACGACATTCCCGTCTTGGAGGCAGCGGGCTACGCAGTGGCCATGGGCAATTCCACCGAAGGCGTGGCCGCAGTAGCGGATTGGCATGCACCGCCTATCGAGGAGGACGGGGCCGCCGTAGCCATGCGCAGATTTGTCCTGGAGCCGATGGGTCTGTCCTAAAGCGTCGCGCTGCCGTGCGTATTTGGGACAGTCTTGTAGATCGTCTAGGTGACGACGTCGAGGATTACCTTGCTCACCGTAGGTGGGTGAAGCAACATATTGGCGTAGTTGGCGTTGGCCATTGGGCAGGCGCACTCCTTGCGTTTGATGCTGCCCCGCATGGCGTCCATGGCTGCACTACGCCAAACGGGCGTGATATCGTAGTTATTGTCGCGTAGACTGCCCACGGACTCGGCACGGATACAACAGCTCCACAGATCGCCGTTAGGCGCAATGTGTGCGCTGGCCCATCCTGCATAGCACGGGATGACCTGGTCGCGTTCATGTAGGACCCGCTTTGCAAGCTGATAATATTGGGCCCGGAACGCCTGTGTGAAACGAGCGATGCCGCGCGCCGGCGCCTGGCGTGCCTGCTCGCTCAGGAAATTCGCAATGGGGTCATAGTCGTCAGGCAGGGGCGTAATACCCCAGCCCACCGTGTCCAGTTCCACACGCTCTTCAGCAACCTCGGTGATGTAGGAGTCCGGTTCCAGGAAAGTCAACCCGTTCACGATGTCTCGAATCCGGTGTACGTTGAAGCGGCTGACCACGGTGTGCACGGTCAATAGCAAATTGTTGTGGTTTTCCTGCAGTGCTTTCAACCGTTGCCAGGTCTGCATGGCGAGGTTCCAGTTGCCTTCCACGCCGCGAATATCATCGTGTTCATCACCGATGCCGTCCAGACTGAGATTGATGCCAATGCTGGAATCAGGGCACTCAGTACACATACGATCGACCATCTCCACGATTCGCTCTGTGAGCATACCGTTGGTCGGAATGGTGATCACTTCCGGCTTGCATTGGCGGTAGGCGCGCACAACAACCTCGTCCAGGTCCTTGCGCAGGAACGGTTCACCGCCGGTGAAAGTCATGTAGAATGGGGAGTGGCCGAGACTGGCGAATACACGCTCCCACTCATCCGCGCTCAAATCGTCGTTGGGCTTGCGCCATATATCACAGGTGCGGCACTTGCTGTTGCAGCGGTAGCTCACGCTGATGACGACGGAAAAGGGCTTGACACGCGGCCATCCAAAAGCTCGGAATGACCAGTAGAGCGGTAGCCTGGCAAAAAGACCTATCATAGGAGAGTGGACGCCGTTGGAAGCGTGCCCGGTACTGGCAGCACGGTATGGCGACTCGGCCCGCCAGGCCTAGGCCCGCGCAGGTTCGCGGCGCTCGCCATCGTGGCCGGTCGCGTGCGCCTTCGGGGCGCCCTGGCCCTTGTTGCCGATGAAGAATCGTCTGACCTGCGTGAGCGTGTTGGGCAGATTCGTCCAGTTCTCCTTGAACGTCATCTTCTCCCATACGCGCTCGGGGCGGTAAAGATAGAAGCGGCGGTATGCCTCACGCCATTTGCGCAGCACTAAGTCCGGGTCGTAGTCAGTGTGCATGGTGAAGCGCGCTTTTTGCTCGTGGATGGCGTAATCGCTCCACTTGTCGGCAAAGATGTCGCCGCCGTCCTGAATCATGTCGTACATGACCGTGCCGGGGAAGGGAGCTGCCAGAAGGAAATTGGCCAGCTTCGGATCTAGTTCCAGCGCAAGCTGCGTAGTCTTCTCCATAGTTTCTTCGGTGTCACCGGGCATACCGTAGATGAAGAACCCCATCGTCTGCAGGTCTGCTGCTTTGGCGTTCTTGAACGCCTCGCGCACCATATCGATAGTCTGTCCCTTGCGGATGACGTTGCGCAGCATTGTCTCGTCACCGTTTTCGACGCCGAAGCCTACACGTTTGCAGCCTGCAGCTTTCATCAACTGGAATAGTTCGGGATCGGTGTGGTTGACCTTCATACCATGCACTGTGACCCACGGCACCGTGTTTAGGCCCTCTTCGATGAGCCGCCTGCAGAGTTCCTTGGCGCGCGGCAGTTTGAGGTTCCAGATGTCGTCCGTAAGGCCGATTTCTGTGGCGCCTAGACCCTTAACGAGCCACTTCCACTCCTGTACCACATCTTCAACGGAACGCGCTCGCCATGTATCGCCGGTTACAGGTTTGGAGCAGAAAGTGCATTTGTATGGACAGCCGCGGCTGGTCAAGATCGTAAAGCTGCGCGCGTTGCGATCCAGACCGTCGGTTAGAGGCTGAAGGTTGGTGTAACGGTCGATTTTGAACAGGTCATGAGCGGGAAACGGCAGTGCGTCCAGCTCCGGGATCATGGGGCTTTCCGGGCTGGAGATGATCTCCTCGCCGTTGCGGAAATGGATGCCAGGCATTACGTCCGGACGCCTGCCCGCTTCCAGGGTATTGACCAGATGCAGGAAGCTATACTCGGCCTCACCCTTGAACACGTAATCCACATAGTCACGATGCGGCTCGCGCAAAGATTCGAAGGGCATGATGGTCAGGTGCGGGCCACCCAGAACGGTAGTGAGGCCGCGTTTTTTGGCGTAGGCAGCCATCTCCCAGGCTTCTTCGATGAGCGGCGTAGTCGCAGAGATACCAATGAGTTGATACGGGCGACCCTGATCTTCGGCCATGTCCAGATAGTAGCCGATGCCAACATCCTCCACCGCAGCATCGAAGATGATGACCTCATGGCCACCTTCGCGCAGCACCGCGGCTAGATAGCCGATACCTAGCGGTATGTGCTTGCGCGCACTCCAGACCTTTGCTTCCGGACTCGCAAGGATGATGCGCATCGCCTATAGCGCTCCCTCAGCCTCGATAGACTTGCGAAGCGCAGTCTTTTCCTTCTTGGGAATGAAGGTCCGCGAGGCAATCCGCATGTTGCGCGGTAGATTGAGCCAGAAATCAGTGGTCTTCATGCGCCGCAGGATGGGAGAAGGCCTCAAGTAGAACTGCCGATATGCTTTGCGGTACATCTCTTCCACGAGCTCGGCGGTCATTTCACCCATCTCATAGCGCGCTTGTTGTTCGAAGAACACATAGTCTTCCCAGTCTTCGATCAGCAAGCGTCCCTGCTTCTGGACAATTTCGTAAACCTGGGTGCCCGGGTATGGCGTCATCATGGAAAAATTGGCGATCAGCGGGTCCAGTTCGATCGCGAAATCGATCGTACGCTGCATCGTCTCGCGCGTTTCGCCCGGCAAACCAATAATGAAGAAGCCGATAGTCTCGAGGTTAACGGACTTGGCGTTCTTGAAGGCTTCCCGGATCGTATCTAGATCGACCTTTTTGTCCACGCTCTTCAAAATATCGGGGTCGCCGCTCTCGACGCCGAACGCTGTACGCTTGAGACCGGCCGCCTTCAGCATGCCGAGCAATTCCTTGCTGGCAAGGTTAGCGCGGATGCCGTTGACGAAAATCCACGGCACATGGTTCAGTTTGTTTTCGATGAGCAACCCAGCCAGTTCTTCCAGTCGCTTGACGCGAATGTTGGCGCTGTCATCGAGCACGCCAATCTCCTCGGCGCCGAGTTCTACGACCAGATGACGCCACTCTTCCAGCACATTTTCGGGGCTGCGGCTGCGCCACTTGATTGGCATGATGCTCTGGCTACAAAAAGTGCAACGATAAGGACAGCCGCGACTGGTCATAATCGAGAAACTGCGCGCGCCATCCACGTTGTCGGTGGCAGGCTGCAAATTGGTATAACGGTCCATCTTGAATAGGTGATACGCGGGCCAGGGCAAGCCGTCCAAGTCCGGAATCGGCGGGCGTCCTGGATTGTTGTGAATCACGCCATCGGAGGTCTTGTAGGATATGCCGTGGCAATCATCGAGGATGCCAAGCGCCGGATCCATGAACGCAGTGGTACTGAATTCTGCTTGATCCTGCAGGTAGGAGTCCAGCCGGTCGCTGATATCGATCCACGTGTCTTCACCTTCACCGACAACCACAATGTCGACTTCAGGCTTGCCACAGCTCTCTTCCGGCAGGACGCTGACGTGCGGGCCGCCCAACACGATGGGGCAGTCGTGGACTTCCTTGATCATCCTCGCCGTTCGCCATGCCTGCTTCACCTGTGGCGTATTCGCGGTGATGCCAACCAAATGCGGTCGAAACTCCTGGACAAACTCGCTGACGGACTTCCGCTCTACATCGGCATCGAAGATGACTACTTCATCTCCACGTCGTTCGCTTACCGCAGCCAGATAAGCCAGTCCCAGGTGGGGTGTGGTACGTGTGTCAATGGGGAGACGGAATCTTGGATTGATCAGAACGACGCGCATTGTACTATCTCCTTCGCCAACGAACCTGTGTTCACATGAACCGTGCGAATTGTACCATGCGGGGGTAGGCCGCCAAAATTTATTATGAACATTTTCATAAAAATCATTGTGAGCCTATTGCGCAGAGTAGGGGGAGCCGATCGCTGCTTATGGGCAACTGACTGACGTTCGCAGCATAACGGTTCGGGGGCGCGAACTTCGCGCCCCCGAACCGTTATGCTGCCCTATATGTGTGACCAATCTCAGTCGTGACCGCAGCTCGACTCAGGTACCTGCTCACCAGTGTGCGTCTGCGCAGTGCGGAAACTGCTGCCACACCCGCAGGCACTGACCGCCTGGGGATTGTCAATGTGGAAACCACCGCCCATGAGATTGTCGATGTAGTCGATGTTAGAGCCGTCAATATAGAAGAGACTCGTAGGATCGACGATCACCTTGAGGCCGTGCTGTTCGTAAACCTCGTCATCGTCGCGGGTAGCGTCGTCGAACGTCATGCCGTACTGCATACCTCCGCAGCCGCCGCCCTTGACAAATACGCGCAGCGCGTACGACTCCGCTAGTCCCTTCTGGTCCATGACGGTTGACAGCTTTTCCGCTGCAGTAGGTGTGATGGTAATCATACTAGTTGCTCTCCTTAAGTCGAATCCTGAACACAATTCTCGCTTCACTCACTCATCTACGAGGCTCATGTGTTTTGTTTTGAGTCTCACAGTCTACTACGGTAACTATGCTACTGAAAAGAACCTTCCTCGACACTTTCCCTACGAAACGCCAACGTTACCCGCCGATCTGGTTCATCGCTCGGTTGTCAGAGATGATGCCCTGCTCAAGGCCATGACCCCACGGCTTGTGATAAGCGCCATCTCGCATGAGGACGCGCATTTCCTCAAAGCTCGCGCCATCGCGCAGTGGCGTGAGCAAATCTACCTCGTCGTCGCGCAACAGGCAAAGCCGCAATTTCCCGTCTGCCGTCAAGCGAACACGCCCGCATCCCTGGCAGAACGGCTCGGTCACGCTACTGATAAAGCCCAGTGTTCCCGTGGCGCCCGGAATCCGAAACGGGCGGCTAGGATCCACGTAGTCATACCCGACCTCATCCAGCGGACCAAATTCTGCCTCGACTCGCCGGCGCATCTCCTCGAATGAGACGATGTTGAGCTTCTGGAACTCGGTGA
This sequence comes from Caldilineaceae bacterium, assembly GCA_046259705.1. Taxonomy (GTDB): domain Bacteria; phylum Chloroflexota; class Anaerolineae; order Caldilineales; family Caldilineaceae; genus JASGTU01. Next base: position 5,658 of record JBJYXA010000289.1, on the reverse strand, counting down.
CCTCGCCAAATGGCATCATTTCTATGAACCGCACTTCCCACTCGTGGTCGACGGTCAATCGGGCAAGCTCCACAATGTCATTCTCGTTAAAATCGCGTACCACGACGCAGTTTAGCTTGATTGGGGTCAGTCCTGCGGCTTCGGCGGCATGGATTCCGCGCCAAACATCGTCAATATCGCCCCAGCGCGTGATATGGTGGAATTTGTAGGGCTCTATTGTGTCGATGCTGATGTTGACGCGGTCAAGACCTGCATCCGCCAAGGGTTGGGCAAGCTTGTCGAGCAACACGCCATTGGTAGTCATGGCAAGGTCATCGATCCCTGGTACCTGTGCGATCGCGCGCACCAGATCGACAATATCTCGTCGGACCGTCGGTTCGCCGCCGGTAAGCCTGATCTTGTTTACGCCGAGACTGGCGCCAACCTGCACCAGGAACAGAAGTTCGTCGTCGGTCATTAGCTCACTATGGTGTCGGAACCGCATGTGTTCCGGCATGCAGTACACGCAACGCAGGTTGCATACATCCGTAAGGCTAATGCGCAGGTAGTTGATGCGCCGGTCATAGGAGTCAAACATTGGCTCAACCGAATCGAACATCGATTCGATCGGGTATTGTTCGGGGGCAGGTGAAGAGAAAACGTTGCCCAATTCGGATGAGTGAAGCTTGATTTCGGCCATTAGAATACAAACTCTCGATGGTTCATCATGGGCTGGCCAGCATACTATCGAAGCTGGTGTGCCGCAACATTTCAGTGCACGGGGACAGTACTGGAAGATGCAGCGGCGGCTGTCTCCGGTGCAGGCACAACAATGCGATAGGTACAACACCGCTCGTCGGACGCCAGTGATTGGATTCTCTCGCAAGATTGCCCAACCAACAGGTCGACCAAAGCTTGGTCCATAATACACAGTTCTTCGTGCTGCGCTGCGATCCCTGCGTAAGGGCAATTGCACTTATGCAACAGAAATACGTGCTCATCCGAATCTTCGCGATCGCGAAAATCTATCTGCCCAGCGCGTGATGCCGAATCGCATTCTTCCCAGTGCGCGAGATAGCCGCGGTCGTTCAGAAAGTGAGCTACCTGGTCCATTCGCTCCTTGGTAAGCGGTGACGTAGTCTCCATTAGTTCCGGCGCCGCGAATTCACGCGCCATCGAGCGCAGCGCACGCTCAAACCGGTCAGGCGGCAGAACATCCCTAAGTTGGTGCAACAGGCCAGATGCCAGGGCGGCAAAATTGTCTGGGAAGTAGTCGTTGGCGTCCTCCGTGAGAGCGTACACTTGCTGTGGCCGGCCCACAGCGCCTGTACGGGCCAAACGTTCCACCCGAATCAGGTTGTCCCCCTGCAATATGTCCAGGTGGTGGCGCACCGATACCGGCGCCATGTCCAATTGCTCCGCCAATTCGGCCACCGTAGCGCCCGAACGACCCTTCAAGAATTCCAGAATATGCTGTCTGACCAGGTGCACGATTTGCAGCCCAATGCCTTCTGCGCCTCGGCTCATCCGCTAGGAAAAAATGTCGAAAGCGCTCACCAACGCGATAGCCGCCAATATAGCACAACAGGGGCACGCTGTCAATTATTATGAAAAATATGAGAATTATTATAGCGTACTGCAGACGCCGGTGTCGAACGCCCAAACCTGCGCGTTCCCGGACTGGAACAAAAGGTGGAAGTCCGAGTTATGATCCAGCCATTCCGGCTTAACCAATTGAGTATCCCCGTAACCGACACTGCCCTGGCGATCACCCAGAAACACATAGTTCAGACCGTATTGGCACATCGCCGCTCGCAACGCGACCGGCTCTCCTTGGCTCGCTCGAATGGTGAACACGATTTCGAGGTAGGCTTGCCGGTCTGTGCCAGGGGATAGGGCTTCGACGCTGTAGAGTATCGGCGGCACATTTGACGCTCGTCGGGTGAAATAGGCTAGCCACCAGCCGGCGTCCGAGCCGGTTGCAGGCCTCGATTGCCAGGTCGATCCGATTGTACGGCACCAGGGCCGAAACGCACAAGAAAAAATCCTCCCAGCCCTTTTCAAACTCCGCGTCGGCGGGGGTATAGAACTGCGAGACGA
>JBJYXA010000289.1:0-3569 GCA_046259705.1 Caldilineaceae bacterium | reverse complement strand
GAGCGAGTCGCTATATGCGGGAAAGGCGTTAGCTAGAAAGCGACCGCCAGCCGGTATGTTTTTGTCGATCCAATTCAGTGCGGCCACATCGTTTTCGGTCACCATCTGATAAAAGGGATCGACGATGGTGGCCTGCTGCCGAATACCATAGGCCGCAAACAGGGTGATAAGTACAGCATAACCGACCTTACCTACGGCTTTGCCGCGCACAGAACCGTTGCTCAACTCCTGCCACACTAGCGCCATAAGCCAGCCGACGAGAAAGGACAGCGGAATGTACAGGCCTAGTGCAAGCAGGAAACTCGTGACAATACCGGTGCCGGGGAATCCGACCAGAAATGGGTTGGCTGCAACAAACGCGAGTGACACCCATATGAGCATCGGAATCACGAGCCGCCGCCTGCGCCAAAGCCCGACCACTGCGGAAATCAGAGCAAATGCCCATAGCAACGGAGCGTAATACGTGTCGATGCTGCGCCACACGTCGAGTTCACCCCGGACAGCGGGCAGGTCTGTACTCCTCTGCGCAAGCGCCCCTGCCACGTAGGTTAGGCGGCTCGAACGCACGGAAAGGATCCACGGGACTGCGAGGCCCAGCGCGAGTACGCCCGCACCCGCCAGAAATAGCGTACGCACAAGCCATTCCTGCCACTGCTTACGCATGAGCCAAAGAGACCATGCTCCCCAGGCAACGGCTGCGCATAGTGCGACGACGGCGACGCGATAGTGAGTGAGCGCGAGTCCTGTGGAGAGCAGCACGATGACCAGTAGCATGCGGCGCCGCGGACGCTTCGGCTCACTCCACCACACGTCAAGCGTCCACAGCCAAACCGGCAAAATGACCTGTGCAGCAAGCTGTGTATAGCGGCCCCAGTTGACGTACATGCCCGGCTGGAGTGAGAGCAAGCCGGCAACGAGCACCGCTCCGAACCCAGCCATCCGACTGCCCCCAAGTCGTACCGCCAGCGGATAAAGCGCAAGCGCGGCCAGGACGTTTAGGAGCTGACTGCCCGTGATCACAGCTTGCGGCATAGGCTGTGCTGTTGCCGTCGCCCATACCGCCATTGCCGCATGGTAGCCAAAATGGTAGGTGAACGTCTCGATGGGCGCGTACGGCGCCCAGGAACGGAACAATCCTCCATTGTCCTGTATGAGCTGCGCAATCATAGTGTGGTGAACGGAATCGCCCCAGGCTGGCGCCACCATGCCACGGATTGGCAGCAGACGCGATAGCAACAAGACAATTATCAGCGCCAGAAGGGCTATATTGAATCCATCCACGCGCCGGCTGTCACGCAGGAAAGGCTGGGATCGAATCAAATGGCGGTGGCGCCACAATATAACGGCAAGACCGGCGCCGCCGGGCCCCCACACAATGACGGGCCATCGTTCCAAGCCAAAGACATACGCCCACAACACCAACACGGCGTACAGTGACATGCTGAGCGCAGCCGCCATAACTATCTGCCCTACCCAGGAGAGCAAAGTGCGGGGCAGCAGGGTCAGGGAGATGGCGTAGCCAGGCAGAAAGAAGCAGTAGACAGCAATAGCGCCATAGGCGAGGATTTGTAGCGAAGTGTTCAGTGACCCGCCTAGCATTCTATCGAGTCTCCAACTCGGCGTCCGGCAAAGTCGGATAGGTTTCCACCGATGTGACTAGGATTCACGGTGAGGCGTGTTGTGATGTTTCTGTGGACCGCAGGCCGAAGACGTAGGCTGAATCCGAATTATAGAGTAATTCGAGATCGAGTGAGCTCGCAAGCTTCGCGGGGTCGAGATGGCGCGCATGGCGGCCGACGAACAGATGCGAGATGGCGTGTGAACGTAGATAAGTGACGATAGCCTCGTTGCTCTGGGACTGAATCGCTGTCCATTCGCTCAACTCACTGTTGAGGCGAACGACGTCCGCGCGCGAGGCGGTGAGCGCGTAGATGACGGGCGGCACGATGGTCTGACGGTCACAAAGTACCGAGATCCAGTAGCCTGCGTCGTCACCTGCATAGGTGGTCCCCTGCCAAAGCCAAGTATCGACGGCAAAACGTGCATCCGAGGGTGTGTTTTCGCACACCCAATTCAGTGCGGACAGATCTTGAGCGTCGACCAGAACTGTGCTGGGGTTGACGATGTCGCGCATATGGGCTGCACCCCACAGCGCAATTGCCATGGTCATGATCACGGCGGCTGGCCGTAGCCATCGCAACGGAATGACTACACCGCTCGCCCAAGTCACAATACCGGAAGCCGACAGACTGGCTGGAGCAAAGAACGTGATGGCCGCCGCACTAACGGATACAAAGCCGAGCGTTGGGATCCCAGCGATATCGCTATTCACCAGCAGTAATAGGCAGGCGGTCCACGCGTAGACCAGGATCAGGCCGGCCCAGGGAAACGGGACGTGGCCCTTCCTTCTGCGCCGATTCAGAATAGCGATGAGCAGCAGTAGCACGAGCAGAGTGCCGCTTCCCCATAGTGCCCATTTCGTCGCCTCGTGACGAAGCAAGAATTCGCTGACACCGCCAGTGGCTAAGGCCGTGATAGGGCGCATGCCGGGTACCCATACCTGGCGCCAAGGGATGCGGTTGAGTGCTTCACTCCATGCCACCTTTTCGCTAGTTTGCCTGATGATGGTTTCTGAAACACGCGGGTGTGTGGACAGCCGCAGGAGCCAAGGCGCAATAAGGAGGACAGCGGCAAGAGCAGCCGTCATCCAGCGAGCAAGGACCGTTAGGACCGATACGCGGTCTTTGGAGGTGCGCATCCTAGAGATGGCGATCCAGACCAGCAAGAGGACGGCGAACAGGGCTGTGAACACGGCGACGCGTACATGGATGAGCGAGACGCCGGCCGCAGACAGTACAACTACGCCCCACCAACCCCAGGAAGCGCTCCGAGTCTCCGCCAAACGCCAAAGCCCGGCGAGCAAAGTCACAGCAACGGCCATACCGGTCAGGTGTGGATAGCGGCCCCAGGCGGCGTAGTAGGCCGGCATCCAAGATACGAACATACCCAGTGCTGCAGCCAGGAAACCGGCCCGCCGGCTTGCGAATAGAACTCGCCCGGCCGCGTATAGCGCCCATAGCATGAGCACGTTGATCACTTGACCCAGCACTAGCGTAAGGCTCGCAATTTGGAAGGGAGTTGAGAGCCCGTAGATCCAGGCCACCCACGCGACCAAGCTGTGAAATCCCCAGTGATAGGAGAAAACGCTGTTCGCTATGTAGGGTTCGTAGGAGAGCGGCAACGCGCCTGTTTGCACAATGAGGCGCGCGATCATCACGTGATGTACGGAATCCACCCAGTTGGGCAGAACGAGCGCACGCACTTGAAGCCAGCGCGTGAAGATCGCCAATAGCAGAAGCGATACGAATAGGGCCAGCCATGTCTCCTGGCGGCAAAGCGCGGCGGCGATAAACCGTCGTCTCCTGCGCAAGTCCGTGGCCCACAGCAGCAACGCGACTGCAAGCATTGCCGCAAACAGAACGCGGGCCGAACCTGGCGTCCATCCCGTCCATGAGGAGACATGGGCGAGGGGCGTACTCCAAAGCAATAAGAGGGGCAAGAAAGCTAGC
>JBJYXA010000288.1:0-2637 GCA_046259705.1 Caldilineaceae bacterium | reverse complement strand
GAAGCGTGGACAGTGACGGAATCACTCGCGTAATATGAAAATAGAGGACAAGCGCTGCGCCGACGCCGTATAGCGCGCTGAGCGTAGAAAGCACAAGAATGGCGTTGACGCCGAAGGGCCGTTTGCGCTTGGCAGGCGGAACTGTCGCGGTCGTGTCGATCGCCGTCATGGGAATGGTAATCTGCTAGCGGGCGTCGGGCAGCAACCAACCGGCAATCGCGCTGACAATACTGATAATCAGGCTCCCGAAAAACGCGGCCATGAAACTCTGGAAGAAACTTCCTTCCAAGGTAAGCCACGGCGTTAGCCATGCCGTCAACATGAGCATGAGCGCGTTGATCACAAAAGCGAAAAGGCCGAGCGTCAGCAGCGTGATGGGGAAAGAAAGTAGGGCAACGATAGGCCGTATAAAGGCGTTAACGAGGCCAAAGATGACGGCCAACAACAGCAGCGTGAAGAACGTATCGTCAGCGATAATGATACCCGGTACGAAACGAGCGGCCAGCCATAGCCCGAACATATTGATGATGACGCGTAACAGAATTCTCATGTATATCTCCGGTGACGGAAGTGGGTGAACTACCGTCGATGTGAGTGCTTCTTTGTTCGATTGACGGGCCCATTGTACGGCAAAATGGCGCAATGCACACGAAGCGTCTCCGCCATCAATCCGGGCACGTCAAAGGGCCAATCCACGCGTCTGAAACTTCCCCATTGAATTTGACACGCCTACCATGTTAGCGTATCGTAATTTCGCAAAGGGTTTTCTGTTCTGACGAACCGGTGCTGAAATTCCTCAACTGCACTGGCCATTTGCAGTACTCCGTGCGACATGTAAGGAACTCAGTGGTTTGTAAAGACAACGTTTTGCACCCCTAGAAGTGCGCAGTATCTAAGTTCGGCAGTAACAAGCAAGACGAGTGAGGAGTTGGTCTACGATGAGTGAAGAGCGTTACACCGGCACCGTTAAGTGGTTCAGTGACCAGAAGGGCTACGGTTTCGTCACCTATGAGGGCGGCAAGGACGTCTTCGTCCACTACTCCGCCATCGAAAGTCAAGGGTTCAAGACGCTGGCTGAAGGTGACCAGGTCGAGTTCTCCGTACAAGAAGGCCCAAAGGGCCTGTCAGCAGCCAACGTTCGCAAGCTTGAGCCAGGGATGTAGATTAAATCTATTCCAAGTAGTCAAGCCATTGACACCCCGGGACCGGCAATAAGCCGGTCCTTCTATTTTCCTTCGTCTGCGAGTTGCGCAGCGTGATACAATAGCGGACACGCTGGTAACAATCCATGAGCGCCGCGCTGGCGAATGCGCGCAATCGAAACCGGACTAGATGATGCCCAAGTTCTTTCAACATAGCGCCAAACACGATACACTGGCGCCCAGTCTCGAACTGGAGCACGTCTCCGTGACCTATGATGGCATCCCGGCGCTGGATGACATCAGTCTTACCGTCAACAGAGGCGACCAGGTTGCTGTGGTCGGTCCCAACGGTGCAGGCAAAAGCACACTTTTCAATGTCATCGCCGGAATTGTCACTCCTCAACAGGGGTCTGTACGCGTATACGGCAGCGGCCCCACGCGCCACATATGTGTGGGCTATGTGCCGCAACGCAACCGCATAGACTGGCGCTTCCCAGTCAGCGTAAATGACACGGTGATGATGGGTCGCATCGGCAAGATGGGTATGTTCCGTTGGCCCAGCCGTCGAGACCGCGATATCGTCGCTACTGCCCTAAAGAAGGTGCAGATGCAGGACTACGCCGGCCGCCAGATAGGAGAGCTTTCGGGTGGCCAGCAGCAACGCGTGTTTCTTGCCAGAGCCTTGGCGCAGGAATCGGAACTGCTATTGCTTGACGAACCGCTTGCCGGTCTGGATATGCCGTCACAGGAGACCTTTCTCGGCCTGCTAGGCGACTTACAGTCTTCCGGCATTACCATGCTCATCGCGACGCATGACCTAAATCAGGCCGCCCAGCTCTTCCCGCGGATCATGCTCCTGAATCATCACCTCGTCGCCTTCGGCGGACCCTCCGATGTCCTGGTCGAGGATGTTCTTCTGCAGGCATACGGCGACCAGATGCACGTCGTCCAGACCGAACACGGCGACGTCATCGTAACGGACACATGCTGTGGAGGCGGCCAGCCCCCGGTGAACCGAGTGCTCGGCTCGGATTCGCACGCGCTCGGGCATACGCACAACGATGCGAGCATCGTCTCGCCTCGCGATGGAGAACGAATATGGAATGGCTAGCTTGGTTGACGGACCCGCTGAGTTACGGTTTCATGTGGCGCGGTTTGCTTGCCTCCTTGATGGTGGGCGTGCTTTGCTCGGTATTAGGCACCTATGTCATCCTTCAGGGTATGGCGTTCTTCGGCGATGCTCTGGCGCATGCTATTTTGCCGGGGGTAGTGTTGGCCTATCTGGCCGGTTGGCCTCTCGTAATTGGCGCATTGGGCTTTGGCGTGTTGGCTGCTATCGGCATCGGTGCACTGAGCAACCGCAGTGAGATGCGCGAGGATACGGCCATTGGCATCGTGTTTGCAGCGAGCTTTGCACTAGGGGTTGCCCTACTCAGTACAGTCAGCAGCTATGCCGTGGATCTCGCCCACATCCTATTTGGCGACGTCCTTGGCG
>JBJYXA010000287.1:0-2120 GCA_046259705.1 Caldilineaceae bacterium | reverse complement strand
CCTATCCGAGCTTCACGGCTGATGCAATCAGCAACGCGCTGTATGGCCAGGTCTATCTCAGTTACGCGGTAGAGGCCGCCGCTGGGCGGTACTGAGCCACTGTGTTGAAGCTCCCGGACTGCGGCGCATTCTCTTTGGCAGGTTGAACGATCAGAAGAGAAGTGCGCGGCGGTCCGGGATGACTACCTTGAACGTTCCATCCAGTCCAGTACGGCAGCGGTGTTGCAACGTTCTTTACGCCAAACCACTACAGCATTCCGATGGCGATTAAGCCTGTCCACGCTCCTGGGGCTCTCGTGCCTGGCTGTTTGTAGGCTCAGGGGTCAACGTTTGCAGGCAGCTACACGTTGACCTCGTCCGCGTCCCTGCGGATCGCCTGCTCTACAGGCCCGACGACTGCTCGATCACCGTGCTCCCAGCTTGATAAAGGAAGCCCATGGCGTTGTCGCCGCGCGCATTGCCGCTGATGTAGATCGGACCCGAATTTACCGCGACGACGCCATAGCCGCCGTTGCCGGCCCCGTCTTCCCAACTCCCACCGACGCCATCCGAGTTCATGCCGATCCAGTTCTCCAGCACCGAGACGCTGCCGCTATTGTACACCTGTACGCCATGGAGCTGGTTGATGATGATTTGGTTGCCGCGAATCTCAATCGCATCCGAGCCGCCTGCGACGCTGATACCTACCGAGCTGGTGAACAGATAGCCGTCCGAATATTGGTTCACCGTGCTGGTCTCGGAGCCGCCAATTACATTGCTCTGAACCCATGTCCTGCCGGCAGCGCCGGTGGTCCCCTGTTCCGGGTTATCCAAGCCGATGATGATGTTGACGCCGTAGCCGCCGTGTATGTAATTTCCGCCATACTGACTACCGACGGCATTGAAACTGGCGCCGTTGGTCAACAAAATGCCGACGAAGTTATTGCTGATTCGATTTTTCATGATTGCGTTGGAGCTTGCCGTAGGGTGCGCCAGCTTTATTCCCACTATGCTGAACTCAATATAGTTGTGACTAATCCAATTTTGAGAGGCGCCTGCAGCAATAAGAATGCCGATGTCATTGTAGGGAATGTACCAGAAGTTGTCACCCCATGGATTGGGGTGGACGACATCACCAAGCTGGTTGTAGAAGATGTAATTCCCAACCGCCGTCAGATCCACATCTGCGGGTGAGGTCAAGTAATCTTCACCCACCTCTATTGCCCGACTGCAACCCCCTATTTGATTGAATGTCACGCTATTGTAGCTGCTGTGAATATTCACGCCGTTGGCCTGTGTGCTCGGGCAGTAAATCCAATTATAGTAAATATAGTTTTGCGACGAGGATGGGTCGATGGTGATCGCAGCCTCAGTAAAACCCTCCATTACGAAATTCCAGATCGTGTTGACTTCCCCACCGCTAAGTCGGAATAGGTACGGGGTGTCGCTGTCGCCCATAAGCGTGACGAGCGATCCGTCGACGGTCTCGCCGTTGATATCGACTTGATCGGCAACCTGCAATGGCCCGGCGTCGAGCCACACGTACCGATTTGCTGCGGTTAAGTTAAATACTATATTGTCGAAGCCAGGGCGAGCGTTGGCTTGCGCGACTGCCCAGTACAGTGTTCCCGAGACATTGACGCCACCCGTGGTCTGGTCGACGACAAAGACATCCGCCTTGCTCACGGATATCCAAGTCGAAAAAGCAACCAGAAAAAAAACATGTAAAAGGCGCAACATCTTGCGTCCTCCGTACCGCGTGGTTGAAAGGTTATTCATCGCTTCGCCGAGGCGGTCACGAACAGCCTCACTGTTGAGGAGAGCGGAAGACATCCCAAGCGATGGTCTGGGCGCTCCACGATGAAGTGGATGAAACTCTAGCTAGCGAAGCTGCGCCTCAGAGCGACGAGGCATGGGGAGGTCTGCGGCGGCCTCCTGAATGGCTCGTCTTGCCGGGGGCGGTCGCTCGCAGTTCATTTGCTCAGCGTCCGCTTATGGCCGAGTGACGCAGCCCGCCGGCCTAACAATACCTTCCCAAATATAGACCAATGTTTTGGCCTCTGCTGACGGGGGTTGATGTCCGGTTATGGCCGACACCTGCCGGTCGTCGACCGATCGGTGGAGGGCCGCTTCCTGACCCT
>JBJYXA010000286.1:0-3380 GCA_046259705.1 Caldilineaceae bacterium | reverse complement strand
CCTGCCTGCGCGAGAGCCTTGCACGCATGGCTGCCGACGTATCCGGCACCGCCAGTGACCAGGATGAACTTCTCGTTCGCGAGTTTCACGAGCCGCTAACCCCTATGCTGTTCCTGAATCCCCGAACTGCGACCAACTCGGGCAAATGGAAGAAGCCGAAGAGCGAAAGCAAAACAGCCCTCGGCAATTCTGCCGACGATACAAGCTACCAGGTGGCGATCGGCCGGCTTTGGCTCAATTCGCAAGCCCCTGGTTTCGTTAGAAATCGCACCCATTCCTGCACCAATTAACTCCACGGAGTCGGGATGCGCACGTGGCCTTGATCACAAGTCCGTCCGAAACCCGGCGTCTCCGGTGGTTTAGCTCATGCCGAGCCCAGCGAATCAGACAGTTAGTCCGGAGCGCCGGCGGCCGGCAGAGAAAGTGGTCGGAGTTATGATCAAGGCCGCGCACGTCATAGCCGGAGGGTCGAGCAGTAAGCGCATGCGAGCTAGGGAAACGCGGCGCTGAAAGCCCCGACAACGCAAGATCTGGTAACGGTAGGCAAACTGGCATCATGGTTAGGGTCGCAGCACCTCTCCACGTCGCCCGAGGCCGAGCGCGGGCCGTCGCTCTCGCTCGATCTGCAATTGCGTTTCGATTCGGCTTCGCTATGCAGCGTGTTCCCCAGAATCCCACTAGCGGCATGATCGTCTTCCCGTGTGTCGCGACCTCTGTGCGGAGAGATCCCCTATGCCGTACTGCCAAACGAACAATCGGTCAGCCCCATCGCAATCACTCCTGACGGAGGCGCTGCTCGAAATGTGCGATTGTCGGCCGGAGTCCGTCGCGGAGGTCGATCGCCGGAGACCAGCCCAGCTCCTGCTGAGCTAGCGAAATGTCAGGCTGCCGCTGACGCGGGTCGTCTTCGGGCAACGCCTTAAAAACAACCTCAGACGCTGAGCCGGTCAGCTCGAGGACCACCGTAGCGAGGTCAATCATGCTGAACTCCCGTGGGTTTCCTAGGTTCACCGGTCCAGTGAAGCCCTCCGCACTGTCCATCAAGCGAAGCAAGGCGTCGATCATATCGGTGACATAACAGAATGACCGGGTCTGGGTGCCGTCTCCAAATACCGTTAAGGGCGCGCCGCGCAAAGCTTGGACGATGAAGTTTGACACGACACGCCCATCGTTGGGATGCATTCGGGGACCGTAGGTGTTGAAAATTCGCGCGACTTTGATCGGCAGTTCGTGCTGACGCCGGTAGTCGAAAAACAGGGTTTCCGCGCAGCGCTTTCCCTCGTCGTAGCAGGATCGCGGACCAATGGGATTGACACGACCCCAGTAGCTCTCCGCTTGTGGATGAATCTGTGGGTCTCCATATACCTCGCTGGTCGAGGCTTGCAGGATTTTGGCCTTAGTGCGTTTCGCCAGGCCGAGCATATTGATCGCGCCGTGAACGGCCGTCTTTGTGGTCTGTACCGGGTCACGCTGATAATGGATTGGCGAGGCAGGACAAGCTAGGTTATAGATTTCATCGACTTCGACATAAAGCGGGAAGGTTACGTCGTGACGTACCAGCTCGAATCGGGCGTCGCCAAGCAGCTGTTTGATGTTATTTTTGGTGCCGGTATAGAAGTTGTCGACGCAGAGCACATCGTGGCCGTCTTGGACAAGGCGATCGCAGAGGTGCGAGCCGAGAAAGCCAGCCCCACCGGTGACCAGTATCCGCTTACTCAAGGAGCACCCCATTATTATAGACAAGTCCAGACGGATTTCCCTGGCAGTCACAAAAGATTGCGGCTTGGCGAGGCGCGCCACTATGGACATTGGCCGGCGCAAGTCGCTGCCCTCATCCACGCGAGTTGCGCTGCCTCCCGCTCGGCTTCGTTGGACGCAGTCATCTACCGTGCCCGGTGAACGAGTAGCAACTTGGGCTCGCGCTTGTGTGCTTTCGGTTGAAGTGGTTACCGTATCCGTGGACCCAAAGTGTACAGTTTGGCGGTGGCAAGCGCAGCCTGCTGCAGGCTCGGCATTTACAGTAACTGCATATCATTCAAGGCGACGGGCCCAGCAGGGCTGGTAACTCACTGATGCAGTGTTGATGGCCCCAACTCTGAGCCCGACAACGCCGAACTCGTAACCTATCGATAGCGGACATCGGTTCTAACCGAACTGCGGGAGCGGACGTTGCCCCTGCCAACGAAGTACCCTACCACATAGGGCGGCAATACAATAGGCAACACCAAATAATCCCAGAGATTCATTGCGCCCGATGGGGCGGGTGGCCCACCGAGCAATGCCCGAGTGACCCCCGCGTAGAAGAAGCGCCGCAGAATCCAGAAATAGCTAATGCGCGCCGGGAGTATCTGGTGTCTGACGACCGCGCCACCAGCGTAGAGAATGTCGAGCCCGAGCCTGCGGACGCGACGCGACAGATCGGTTTCTTCGCCCCCCAACAAGCTCCCCTCTCGGCGGCCGAGTCCTTCGTCGAAGTAAGCCTCGCGGTCCAGGCGTTCGCGGTGGAGACCGAACGCGGTGCCGACGACGCGATGGAAGGGGAACGTCTGCGTGCCGAAGTCGAAGATCGAATACTGGTCGCGGACCACCAGCGACTTCGAGATGAGGAGCGGCCTGCGGTGCCAGGAGGGCAAGATCCGGGAACCAACCATGCCGACATGCTCGACCCGAAGGGCGTCATAGAGCGATCGTGCCCAGTCGGGCTCGGCAACCGCGTCCGCATCCATGAACAGGATCACGGGCGCGGTCGCCCTGTCGATGGCCAGATTCCGCGCAAAAGACAGGCTTGTTGCTGGAATGGCCGCATAGCGGAAGCGAATGGTCGCTGAGTCTAGTTCGCGACACAGGGCTGCGATTACTGTGGACGGCGTCTGGTCGAGTAATAGCACCTCGGCGACGATATCGACCTGCGCCGACATGCTCGTCAAGGCCGCCTCTAGCAGAGCATCCGGCTCGTGGAAACGCGTCAGAGCGACCGTGGCCTGTAAGGCCGTTGTCTCCGAAGAAGTAATGCCGTTGTCTCCGAAGAAGTAATGTATTCTGTACCGGCCCCATCGCAGAAAAGCCTCATTACGGCTAGCACCCTGGGCTTTTGGTGTCCCGTATCTCGGCTTCACTGACCGCGGCCACTGAACTCCGCAAGGCGTTTTCGCGCGGTCTGAACCGGTTCCGGCCCGAAGCTGAACCGACCGCAGGACGGTTAGCACATGAGCCACTTGCAAAACTCCCCATCGGAGCGGGATTCCGCCTGAGGCAGCGTAGAACAAAGGGGCCGCAGTGGGGTGTTGGCGGTACAATAGGCCGGCGGCACACCCCAACAGAACGACGAGATGAGCGAACTCCGCGAGACGTTAGCGCAGTATTGGCTGAACATTCAAGGA
>JBJYXA010000285.1:0-1517 GCA_046259705.1 Caldilineaceae bacterium | reverse complement strand
GAAATACTGGATTCGGAGGGAATGAAGTGAATATCATCGGCATCATGCTGGATAGCTTCCGACAGGATCATATCGGCTTTTACCACGGCGGCCGCCCTGCCTTCGAGGCAGTTCCTGCCTGCAAGACACCGAACCTGGACGCCTTTGCCCAAGAGTGTATCGTCTTTGACAATGCCTATCCTGAAGCCCTGCCCACCATTCCCGTACGCACTCAGCTTTTTACCGGCCAGGCCACACTGCCCTTTCGACCCTGGCAACCCCTGGCTCAGGAGGATATATCCATCGCCGATATCCTGCGCGCCGAGGGGTATGTATGTGGCCTGATATCCGATTGCTACCACTACCGGGCGCCCGGAATGAACTTTCACCGTGGATTTCACGCCTATCGCTGGATACGGGGCCAGGAATACGATCCATGGACGTCGCATCCGACCCGGCGCAACGTGGACGATTATGTGAACGACCACTACGATGCTGTGTGGCGCGGACGGGTGGCGCAATTCCTGGCCAATACCGACGACTTTGCGACCGAGGACGACTGGTTCGCGGCCAAGGTCGTGGATGATGCGGTCGACTGGCTGGCGCGCAACCGGACGCACCCCCGCGTTTTGGCCTGGATCGATTCCTTCGACCCGCACGAGCCGTGGGATCCACCCCCTCGCTTTGATGCCTACACCGATCCCGCCTACGGCGGTAAGCGTCTCATCCTACCGATGGGTGGCCTGATGCAAAGCTGGGCAACGAAGCAAGAAATCCGCCATATCCGGGGTTTGTACGCCGGCGAGACTGCGTTCGTCGATCACTGTCTTGGCCGGCTGTTCCAGGCGCTAAAAGATCTCGGCTACTATGATGACTCGGTCATTGTGCTGCTAGCGGACCACGGCCACCCATTGGGAGACCACGACAAGTTTCTCAAAGGCGAGGACCGGCTGTACAATGAGCTGCTCAAGGTGCCTTTCATGATCCGGCTGCCTGGTGGCGAGGGCGCGCGCCGCACTCGGGCGATCGTCCAGTTTCACGACCTGCTTCCGACCTTGTTCGATCTCACGGGCATGGCCAACAGCACGACAGCCATGCATGGCCGAAGCTTCTTGCCTGTACTCCGTGGCGACACAGACAGCCATCGCCAGGCAGTGGTCACCGGATACCACGAAGGAATCCATCGCTGTACACGCGATCGAACCTGGAGCCTCATACAGTGCCCGCCTGGCGAGCAAGACGAATTGTACAACCTCGTCGAGGATCCGCGCGAGCGCACAAACGTCATCGAACAGTACCCAGAAGAGGCGCGCCGGCTATCCCGTGCCTTCGGCATTTACTACCGGCTGCAGATTCAGAAGGGAGATAGCGAGATCGAGTCGCTTGGCATCCAGGGCAAGTATGAACTGGCATCCAGTGGGATCGCATGAGATCAGGGTCTTGTCAACCTGTCAGACTTGTAGTATGATTTAATTAGCTGTGTCAACCAACTAATTAACTCGCGGGAGAATCGGAGACGACTATGTCACACAAGAGCC
>JBJYXA010000284.1:0-2083 GCA_046259705.1 Caldilineaceae bacterium | reverse complement strand
GCAGCAGGCCGCTGCGCCCCGTGCGGCGGTATTTCATGGTGTCGTAACGTGTTTCTTCAGCCTGGTAGGGCATGGAGTGACTCCTTATTGGCTCGTTTGCGAATCAGCGAGACGGCCGTTGATTGATTCGGCTGCTGACTGCGTGATTGCTAATACGGCAATTATAGAAGTGCCGCAAAGGAGCGCAACATTGTGGCCTAGCGGTATGTATCAATTGAATTGAACGAGACCTCGACCAGCGGCCAGAGCTCTTCAGCCTGATCCGCGGGAAGCATATAGGTCGCCTCAAAAGCGCGATTGTCGTTCAGGACTATCAAATGCCTGACCTCGAAAAGGGTTCCTATTTCGAACGCGACAATGACGCCTTCCTGGCCCCAGTCGGACTCGAATTCCTCGCGGGAAGCAATTGTCGCTCCGCTGGCGGAGATGACGGACTCAAACACATCGACGTACGCTTGCAGTGAGGCCTCCGGCAGACTACTCAGGTCACTCTCGATAATGATCAGCGTGGCTCCCTTCTTTCCGACACAGAATGCGGTTCCATCAGCGCAGGACTCGTCCCAGAACATAGAGGAAACGCCGGATGCTGTCCAATCATCAGGGTAAAGCATGGCCAATGATGTACCAAAATAGGCTGTCATTTCGCCGGCTTCGGTTTCAATTGGCTCGAGGGTAGGCACAGGCACCATTGGTGTTGGCGCAGCTTCATACTGCTCCCTGATTGCCAGAGAGTAGCCACCTGTGCCGTACCCGGATGAATCCATGATTATCACCAGATAGGTTCCGCTGTCAGGTGCGAGGAAGCTCAATTCCGCGTCAAGACCAAACATGCCGCCGCCCGAATTGTCGTCGCCGACGAGCTGCGCTTCGTCATCCTCGGGGCGGCATACGATGACCAGTGGATCGATGCTGATGCTGCTGGCCAGGATATTAATTGTCTCGCCTTCTTTGAGCGGGACTTTGTAAAAGTCGATATCGCCCGGATAGTCGATATTGGCGACGATTGATTTTCCTTCGGCCAGCGCTCGGCCGTCGGCGATATCCTTGAGCGGAACCAGCTTGCTCGACGATTCAATCAGGATTGGATCGAGGGGGTTCCAGGCAAATTGGTGAACCTCTACAAAATAGGGGGCGGGAATGTCGGTAACGATCGTAACTGACTCATCCCCCTCAAAATTCGCATCAGACTCGGCGATAATAGCACCGAAGATATTGCGGACGCGGAGGCCGACGTCGTTACGTCCCCCTTTTACCGTTATATCCACTTCCGTATCCGGTAGGACGTCGAGTACAAACACTTCCGAGTCCCACAAGTTGTCAATCGTCAGCGACCGATGCGTGTACGCGCCAGTTTCGCCAAAAACGGCCGGATCAGGCAGCCCGTCGACATCTTCGCCCGCCAGCAATCCTGCGACGCGGGGGAGGATATCGCCGGCTGCGGCAACTAGACCGAACCCGGCATCACTAAAGCGAAATCCTGATAAGCCTATGACTTCGCCAAACTCGTTAACGAACATGCCGCCGCTCTGACCCGCGCCTATCAGGGCGTCTGTCTGGTAATAGGTGACGCCGCTAATATCCCAATTGCGTACACGGGAAACGAGCCCGCGCGTTATGGCCGGCTGCGGAAGCTCGTCCACTTCACCCGGATAGCCTACCAGATAGGCGTCGCTGCCGACTTCCAGTTCCTCCGCTTCCGACAGCGCAACCGCTGGTGCGTCTGTATCGATGGGACCCAGGAGAGCCAGGTCAGCCATCAAATCCCAGTTTGCCACGGGCACATCATCATATTCAGAGCCATCGGAAAAGCTGATATGTACCGATTGGAACGGCCAGACGACATGGGCGTTGGTCATGATCATGCCGCCTTCGAGCAGGATGCCGCTGCCGGTATACAGGTCTGATTCCACATAGACAGCGGAGGGCGAGACGAGATCGAATATTGCCTTTGAGGACAAAGGAGCGGGTGTCGGTGTGGGTGTGATGGTGGGTGTCGCTGTTGGCGTAGGCGTCAAGGTTGGCGTAGAAGTGGGAGTCGGCGTCTGTGTTGCAGTCGGCGTATGCGTCGGTGTGTTGGAAGGGC
>JBJYXA010000283.1:0-2097 GCA_046259705.1 Caldilineaceae bacterium | reverse complement strand
CGCGCTGCAAAGGCCGGGTTTCCGATCTGGTGCGTGTTCGCTGAGGCGGCGCCGCCATGGATGCGCGTGATCTGGTCTTGCGCTGCGAGGAAGTCGAGATCGCTGCGCACGGTGCCCTCAGATACGCCGAAGACCTCAGTCAGTTCGGTCACCCTGACCTCGCTGCGCTCGCGCAGCATGGCCAGGATTTCCTGGCGCCGTTCGTAGGGCCTCATGCGAGCACTCCATCCAAAACTATCTGGGAAACAGAAACCTGCGCTCTGGTTGGTGTTCGGGTGTACATCGCGCGACCTATGCTGTCAAGGTGGCTGGCGCTGGTTGCTAAGACCGGATGATCAGCGGCATTGATGATGATCATCCGGTCTCGGCACGGTCTACATCGTTTTGCGAAGAACGTTCTGTATGTAGCGCTCCGTCGTTCCGTGTCGGAACTTATTGCACCGGCTTCAGGTGATGAATGATCAGGTTGAAACCTTCCCACGGCGGCACCGGATGTGTATACGGATTCTCCGCCGAAGGATAGCCGGTCCAGTACGTGTTGTTAAAGACAAAGGCCTGATTCTCGTACCCGATGCTGATGTCAGGCAGGTCACGGAAGTAGATGGTCAAGGCTTGTCTCACAAGGTCCACATATTCCGGGTCATCGGGTGAGGGAACCATGGTCTCCATCTGATCGAGAATTGGATCCAGTTCCGGGTTGGCGTAGCGCGTGTATGCGCGCAGACCGTCGATGGGCGTTCCAGGCGGGGCCGCGTACTTGCCGTGATAATGCTCCAGCGTCTGCCATGGATCATACGAGCTGCCGCAATGAACCCAAAGGTGCGTGTCGAATTCACCCGAGCGTGCGTTGTCGGTGAAGGCTGCGGCCTGCACGGTGTCCAGCGTGACGTCAAAGCCGGCGTCGCGCAGTTGCTGAGCAAGAACGGGACCGCCTGGATTCTGGGGCTCCACCTGGATGGAGATTTTGAGAGATTCGCCATCTTTGGCCCAGAAGCCGTCGGCATCCTTCTCATAGCCCAGGGATGTCATGATCTCGGCGGTCTTTGCAGCGTCGGGGTCATCGACATTGAATTCGTCGTACACATCCTGCAATTGGGGTACGTACTCTTCCTGGATCGAACCCCACGGCGCAAGAGGAGCGACGCCCGGCAAGCTGGCGCCTTCATACGCCAGCTGGATGTACTGGTCGCGGTCGATAGCGTGGTTGATGGCCCAGTGCAGGTTCGGATCGTCGAATGGCGGACGTTGGTTGTTGAACGTCAGCCGATAGGTGCAGCCGTTGGGGAATCCCCACGCCGGTCCTTCTGCGTTCCAGGATTGCAGGTTGGGATTGTTGGCTCTAGCGGCTTCGAAATTACCGACCTCGAGATTGCGCCCCGTATCCAGGGCGTTACTGATGTAGAGCTGCGGCATAGACTCTACCGTGGCAGGCACGTAGATGACTCGCTCGATGGCGGGCATTCCCTCGGCAACGCCTGTATCCGCCGCCCACCAAGAATCGAGCCTGTCGAATACGATGGAGTCATCGCCAGTTTTGACGATGCGATAAGGACCGGTACCGACGGGCCAGCCCTTTTCCAGGTCGAAGTACTCGAAAGTCAACGGATCTTGGCCGGCCCAGATGTGCTCGGGCATGATGACGAGCCGGCCCACCTGTCCTGTAGCCAGGTATTCCACCGCCCAGCGGGGTGCGGGCCGGGTTAGCGCAATCTTGACCGTTAGGTCGTCGACGACTGTGGCCTCTTGCACCGTGTCGTTCATGGCCGATGCCATGGCCACTTCGGGCGGGGCATCGCGCAGCATGTTGATCGTAAAGGCCACATCCTCCGCGTTGAAATCCTCGCCGTCGCTCCACTTGACGCCGTCCCTCAGCTTCAGGGTTATCTCCGTGAAATCGTCGTTGTATTCCCAGCTTTCTCCCTGCCAAGGGATGATCTCGCCGGTGGGATAGTTGCTGTAGAACAGCATCTCGTTAACGGTGTAGTGCAGGTTGTTCCGTTGATGCAGTGTCACGCCCGCGTACGGGTTGAAGTTCGTGGGCGAAGGAACCTGGTTGTAGAAGTCCCAGCCCTGGCTAATGAAGGTCTTCTCTCGCGG
>JBJYXA010000282.1:0-2517 GCA_046259705.1 Caldilineaceae bacterium | reverse complement strand
GCGCACGCCAACGCCATCAAGCTCATGATCGTGCTCGCGGTCACGATCGTGGCGCTGGTCGTGTTTATGGTCCAGGGATTGGTGAATTGGCCCATTGGTCTGCTCATGGCCGTGGGGCAGAGCATCGGCGCCTGGGCCGCGGCGACCTATGCCGTCTCCGCCAAGAACGCCAACATCTGGGTTCGCCGTCTGCTCATCGCCGTTATCGTCTTCTCGATCTTCAAGTTCTTCGGCGTATTCGACCTCATCGGCGGCCTGATGGGCTAGTACTGCCGTCCGCCGGACACGGAGTTTCTCCAGTAAACGACGTGTCTCTGGGCCATCCGCGCGCTAACGTGTACAGATGTAATACAGAGGCGGGGGCATCAACATGCCCCCGCCTCTGTAGTTCAATCGCATTTCCCACAATCCGCTATTCGATCACATCTCTGTCGATTCCTCCAGCGCGCCCCTCTTGCGCCTGCGTCGCACGACGATGGTGCGGACCAGCCACACAAGCAGGGCGAGGGGAATCAGCGCCAGGAGCACGATGGGCAGCACGTAGACCAGAATCCAAATCATGGCGCTGCCGATGAACTGCACCGAACTGACCAGCGCTCGCGTCGCGTTGCGCAGCACCGTACCCGGCTGCCAGCCCTCCTCCACCACCGGACGGTTCGCTTCGTCCGGCGTCAGCGTGACGTCGATCGTGGACAGCGCGATCTGGTTGTCCAGCATGTTCTGTCTGCCCTGCAGTTGCTCAATCTGTCCGCGAATGTCGCTGAGGTCGCGGTGCACGGCCAGGATGTCTTCCGCAGTGGCGTTCGGTCGCGCACGCACTTCGGCCAGCAACTCGCGCAGCTCATTCTCGGTTGCTGTCAGATTGCGTAACTGCGCCTCGATGTCGCTGTACTGGTCCGTCACATCTTGCCGGTCGAGATTGCTGGAGCGGACCACCACCGCGATGGTCTCCAGCTGCGCCATGAACTGCCCGAGACGGTCGGCCGGGATGCGCAGCGTGAGCGTGCCTCGCAGCAAGTTGCTTCCGCTCCACGTGTCGCGATACAGGTTGGCGTTGGAGACATAGCCGCCGGCGTCCGTGGCTAGATCGGTGACTTCCGTGACGGCGACCTCGGTATCGTCGACGACGATGTCCATCTGCGCCGTGGCGATGATCTTACGTGTGTCCAGGGCCGCGTTCGCCGCGTCAGCATAGTTGCCGCTCGCGTCTGACGAGTCCATGTCGGATTCCATCGGGGCTGCCTCGCCCGCGGCGGGCCGCGCCACGGGGGCCACCGCCGCGGATTCGCGCCCTCCCTGCGCGGCGCAGCCCGCGACGACGGCCAGGAACAGTAGCACGAAAATGACTGCGCTGCGGCGTATCGTACGTCGGAGCAAAGGGTTCATCGATCGCTCTCCTCAATCCTGGGTGATTGGCGGTCTTGGCGCCGCGGGATGGACTGTATAGGGCACGATCAGTGCCACATAGATGACGGGGACGCAATGTCGTATGTTCCGCACAACGGCAGCCAAAATACCGGCCTTGATCCGTTCAATCGGTCCTGATCTGCGTCCTATGTCTCGAACCTGTGACCAGTTCAGAAGTCCCCGGCGCTCCGTGGATGGTGGTTGTCCGTACGCGCTACACCTGGTACAATCCGGCGCCATGAACTTGGAAACGCTGCGAACCCACCTGCTCACCTTTCCGGCAACCACCGAGGAGACGCCCTTCACCCCGGAGACGCTCGTCTACAAAGTGCACGGAAAGGCCTTTGCCCTCGTCGGCTGGCAACTGGAACCTTTGCGCATCAACCTCAAGTGCGACCCTGCACGCGCACTGCAATTGCGCGACGAGTACGAGGCCATTCAACCCGGTTACCACATGAACAAGAAACACTGGAATTCGGTCTTCCTGGACGGAACCATCGACGACCAACTCCTCAAGGAACTGATCCAGGATTCGTTCGACCTGGTCGTCAAGAGCTTGCCCAAGTCCACGCGCGACGAACTGGCCAACACAAAGAGTGACTAGACCGTTTGCTTTTCGTGGTTGCTGCGGTTGATCTCCCTGTTCAGCAACCAAACATGGCCGCGCCCAAAATCAGTGGCTATTCGGGCTTGCCTGCCGTAGCCGTCTAACCCTTCGCGAAGACGGAACGCTTTGGGAACGCTTGGTGTGCTAGAATGCCGGCGTTCCTTGGGCTCCCACGCCCGCACAACGAAACAAGTAACGAAAACAGGAGAGAGACGATGCATCGCACCGCCAGATATGTTTTTGCCGTAGCCCTTGCGGCAGCCATCACCGTGTTGACAGGTTACGCCACCGCATACGCTGCAGACATCCAAGTGAACGCAGGTATCGGCGAATCAGGCTGTGACCTCATCGACGCCATCGATTCTGCCAACAGCGATTCCGCTGTCGGCGGCTGCACAGCAGGCAATGGCGATGACGTCATTTACCTCAATGGCATTGACCAGCTTCTCAGCATCGCTAACAACACGGACCTCGATGGTCCGAACAGCTACGAAAAGGTTGGA
>JBJYXA010000281.1:9050-10700 GCA_046259705.1 Caldilineaceae bacterium | reverse complement strand
ACGCCAACGCCGACCCCAACGCCCTATAGGCCGAGTTGCGTTGCCTCGCGAACAGACGTTCGGGTTGGTGAGCCGGTTACCATCGTAGGTTCCGGCCGGCCGGGCGCGCAAGTAGACATAATGATCGGTGACGAGCAACTACAACGTATCACCGTCGACGAAGATGGGCAGTGGGAGTACGACGTAGTCTTCGCAACGCCCGGTGTACAATATATCGGTTGCGTAACGGTGGGGGAGACGGAACGAGACGCGGCTCCGCGTTTGGCCTCTTACGTGGTGGTCAAGCCGGCCCCGACGGACACGCCCACGCCAACGGCCACGGACACCAGCACTGCAACCGCGACCGCCACAAACACGGCCACGTCGACGCCATCGTTCACCGCGACGCCGACATCCACGCACACGCCGACGGTCACCCAGACAGCGACGGCGACGGCGACAAGCACGACAACTCCGACAGCTACTAACACGCCGACCGCGACGCCTCCACCGACGTCTACGCCCACGCCCGTACCCACGCCTACGCCAACCGCGACGAGTACACCCACGCCGACGCCGACGCCGACATCAACTCCCACTGCGACGGCAACGATGACGGCTACGCCCACGGCAACGCCGTATCGCCCGAGCTGTGTCGCATCACGCACGCAGGTCATCGCTGGTGAGCCGGTACCTATCATCGGAACGGGAAAGCCCCTGACCTCCGTCGATGTGTTTGCAGGCGACGAAAAGATTGGCACCGTACAGGTCGATGAGAACGGCGAATGGTCGCTGGACGTCGTGTTTCGGTCACCCGGCATTCAGGTGATCCATTGCCAGACGGTCGGTGAACGACAGAGCGATGCGGGTGCACGACTCGCATCCTACGTGGTGGTTGGACCTGCGCCTACGAACACGCCTACGAACACGCCAACTTCGACGCCAACCTTCACCAGTACGCCAACTTCGACTTATACACCGACTCGCACAGACACGCCGACCGCGACGTACACAGCGACACCGACGAACACGTCGACGGCGACGAATACGGCAACGCCAACAGGCACGCCGACTGCGACGAGCACGCCTTTAGCCACGGCCACGCCGACAGCAACAGTTTCGCCAACGCCAACCCGTACGCCGCTGCCTACGCCCACAACCGCGCCCACGGCAACAAGCACGCCGACTGCGACCGTAACGCCCAACCCTACGGCAACTAGTACGCCGCCGCCTACCCACACAACGGCACCTACGGCAACGAGCACACCGACCTCCGTACCGACCGCCATGCCGTCGCCGACTCCGTCGTCCACACCGACGACACTACGGGCGCCCGCGATCGACATCGATGCGCTGCCTGAACGACTGTCCCCTGGTAGGCTGGTGCTGCAAGGGAGCGGCCAGCCCGGCAGTCAAATGCAGCTCCGTCTCGATGACCGGCTCGTATATTCCGGTACGATAGGATTGTCCGGTAACTGGTTCGCCAGCGTTGACTTGCCGCGGTACGGCGATTATCGGCTAAACGTAGAGGCGCTCGATGCGGCGGGCAACGTCGTCGCCTCCGGTGAAAGTGTAGGAATTGCCGTCCCCACGGCGGTGCCCACGGCCACTGCCACTGGTACGGCGACGTCTACGCCCACGTCGCGGCCAACGGCTACCGCCACGGCAACT
>JBJYXA010000281.1:0-8950 GCA_046259705.1 Caldilineaceae bacterium | reverse complement strand
CCACATCGACGCCGGTCCCGACAGATACACCAAGTCCGATGCCGACCGCCACGCCTACGGCGACGCCATTACCGACAGATACACCTAGTCCCGTGCCCACGGTCCCGCCTACTTCGACGTCATTACCGACGGCAACGGCTACGGCTCCACCCATGAACACGGCCGTTCCTTCTCCCACGCCGACCAAGACAGCTCCGCAGCCTACGGCCAGCGCAACGGTCGCGGCGACTGCATCGAACACCGCAGCTGCAATGGCAATTTCGACCGGAACGGCAGCGCCTGCCGCCACAGTCCTTGCCACGAATACGCCGGCCCAAATGGCAGCGATAGTGTCTGTGACGCCTGCTACGCCTACTGCAACGGGTACTGCTCAGGAGGTAGTCGAAGGTGGGGTAGGGGAGAAGGAAGCCGCGGCAGATACGGCTGCAGGGGAGGCCGAGACAGAAACGGCTGAGGCAAGCTCCACTTCTCGGGAAGCCGGCCAAATTCTCGAAGGATCAAGCGCAGAAAGCCGCGGCCCAGCAGAAATGCCGACGTCAGGTGCCGGCGGAACGAACCGGAGCCTGCGCATATTGGCAGTGACGCTCCTGGCCCTGGCTGTCGTGGTCGTATACGCTTCGGTGGGGAGCGCATCGCGCAAGCGCGACGCATAAGCCGTGCAGTACGCGCCCAAGCCGGTTGGCCAGCGGCGCGGGGTTCTATTGGGGCACGTCGTGGGTCTTCGTGTAGTCAACTATATCACTGATAATTGGTATAGTCAGCCTGGAGACTGCGTCCTTTTTGACGGTCTCCGAGCGGCGGTCATAGCCCGCGGTCGTGGCGGGATCCGAGTGGCCCATAAGGCGTTGCACGGTCGCTAGGTCCACGCCAGCGTCGAGAAGATTACCGGCGAACGTGCGACGGATGTCGTGTGGGCTGAATGTCTCCAAACCGGCCTGACCAGCCCTGCGTTTGAGGATGTCGTAGATAGCTTGGTCCGTCAAATGGGGTACCTTGCCGCCATGGAGGTCGTCTCCGGCCAACACTCGCAGATTGTCGGCCCTGCTGATGGCGCCAAAGAGGGCGCCGCTGTATGGACCACGGACTCGCAACCAGGTTGCGAGGTATTGGATGCCGCTGGCGCCCAGGTAGACGAGGCGTTCTTTGTCGCCTTTTGCTTCCGAGATGTGGAGGGACCGCTCCTCAAGGTCCATGTCATTCACCGTAAGCGCTGCTAACTCCCCCCGACGCAGCCCGCAATTGTAGGCGGTTGCAATGATGGCGGCGTCGCGCACCCCAGCAAGGGTCCCGTCGGCGCAGGCGTGAAGACAGGCTGCAATTTCTGTCTGTGCAATGTGGCGTCCAGTCTGCGCCTGGCTCAGTGATTCACCCCCGATGCGCTCCAAATCCACAGCTCGGTGATAGGTCTCAATAGAAATGTAGCCCAAGCGCCAGCACTCCTTGAGCACACGACGCATGGCGGAGAGCATCTTAACCGCCGTGCGCTTTTTATACCGCGACGTGATGGCGGCGCGGACGGCTGCCGTATGCTGATATTCTAGACGGTGCCATGGGAAGTCCTCCCAGCTCGTGATGGGATACTCGTTGCCATCGGCATCGACGCTGCGGTTGGGGTTATCATCGGGCTCGGCCGGATCGTAACCGTAGATGATGTCGACAATCGTCTGCAGCGACCCGCGCATGGTACGGCGCGACCCGGGCGACAGCGATGCGATGTAGACCAGCGCGGGGTTGCGCGACGGCGGCAACTCCGTCGGGATGCTGAGGTCGGATTCTGTTGTGCCGAGGTGAACAAGGGAAGTATTGGCGGCCATAGGCGGTTTCCTGACTAGTTATCTTTGAGAAGTGAGCTTCTCATAAGTTACTTTGGGATTGTATTCTATCCTTGCCTTACCGTCAAATTCTGGAATTTCCAGCTACTTCACCGAGTTGTGTGGCGACCGGTCGATCGTGGCCTCGACCTCGTTGCCTCATAACAGGAGCCGCGTGTACGCACACGCGCACACGCTGTGCTCGGCACCCGCGCCGCTCGCGAAGCCCGAAGGTAGCGCCTTCGCATCATGGGCGTCTGGAGCGAGATTCTTTGTTTTGCATGGGAATGGTCGTATGCTTGGTCCAGATCGCCGGCTCGGTGCCCAAGTCACGCCATGACTTCGCTCTGCGTCAAGCACCGTTCTGCGTCGCCGAATCTGTCTCTATAGGAGCACGTGCGTTCACCGCACGAGATAACCGAAGGTGCCCGGAAGTTATGAGCAAGTCCTGGCTATACGACTATGCGAAGATTACGATGTGCGAAGGAGGGTATGCGTCAGTCTACTGCGCCATCTCTGTAGACCCTCTACATGGAAGGGTCTACAGGCGCCTGCCGCCTGTGTATCCGGTATGTGTCTGTGCGAAAATACTACTATGCGAAGCGTGTGCTGGCTCTCTGCTAGGTAGAATGTCACAGAACAGAGTCGCCGGGACGCCTTCCATCTCGCCTACTACCTGGGTGTCCGTTGGTGACTGGCTGGAGGTGCGACGAGACCTGGATTCGATGTGATAAGTCAGTCCGCGGTCTCACCTAGCCAAGGCTCCGCCTTGTGCCGGATCAGATCTACCAGCGTTTGTATATACAGAGGATCTTCATTGAGCGCCGGGGGCCGAACGAGGCGCATCCCCAACTGCTGCGCCAGGTTCTGGGCCAGTATGTCAATGTCGTAGAGGATCTCCACATGGTCGGACACAAATCCGACAGGAATGCTGACGATATCACGTATCCCTTGCTCTGCCAGCCCAGTGAGGTGTTCATCCAGGGGCGGACCGAGCCAGGGTTCGGGGCTGCGGCCAGCCGACTGATAGCTCCAGGACCATTTTTCTTTGGGCAGGCCGGCCCGTTCGGCAACCAATTGCGCCGTCTCGTGTAGTTGGCTGTCGTACGGGTCTCCCATGGCCATGATGCGCACGGGCAAGCTGTGCGCGCTGAAGACGACATGTACGCTGTCGCGTTCCTCCGGCGCCCACTCGTTCAACCCCATCTGCACGCGTTCGGCCAGCGCCTGAATGTACAGCGGCGCGTCGTGGTAGCTTGAAATATGAGCGAACTTGATTTCGCCCCGATACATGTCCAGCCCATCGGCGATCTTGGACTGATATTTAGCGACTGATAGCTTGCTGTAGTGTGGCGCGAGCACGATGCTGACCGCATGGGTGATGCCATCCTGTAGCATCTCACCTACGACTTCTTCGATCCACGGTGACCAATGGCGCATGCCCACATAGCATCGGAACGCATCGGCACCCAGTGATTCCTGCACCGCGGCAACCTGTCGTTTCGTGATGGCCGGTAGCGGCGAACTCCCGCCGATCATCCGATAATTATTGCTAATCTCTTCCAACACGGCCGGTGTGGTCGGACGCCCACTGCGGATGTCGCTCAGGTACCCCGGCAGTTCCTCCATTGAACTGGGGCCGCCATAGGCCATCACCAGCACGCCGATGGGTAGTCGCATTTCATCTGCCACGTTTACGCCCACTCCCCTCTTCGGTCGCTACCGCGCTCTGTTCGTTCGTGGACATAGTCGACCACGCGTTTCACTGTATCTGCGGACGTCATCGGCAAAACTCCATGCCCTAGGTTGAAGATGTGACCGGGACGCCCTCCTGCCTGCGCCAGCACGGCATCCGACCGATACTGCAACTCTCGCCACGGCGCCAGGAGTGCAGCAGGGTCCAGATTGCCCTGCACAGGAGCCTGGCCATCTATCTGTGACCAGAACCAGTCAAGCGGCATGCGCCAATCTACACTTAGCACGTCACCGCCCGCCGCTGCGACATCGGCAATATAGGCCGCGGTACCGGTGCTAAAATGGATCACTGGCACTCCTGTGCGGCCGAGCGCATCGAATAGCGACCGGTGGTACGGTAGAACGTAGCGCCGATAGTCTTCACGACTCAATGCAAGGCCGGACCAAGAGTCGAATACCTGCAGCGCGCTCGCGCCCTGCTTGACCTGCTTGGCCAGCAGGTCCACCTGTATGGTCACCAACTTGGACATCAGCCGCCTCCAAGCGGCGGGTTCGCTATACATTAGCGCCTTGGTGCGCGAGAAGTCGCGCGTGGGCCCTCCTTCGATGGCATAGGTGGCAAGCGTGAAGGGCGCGCCACCAAAGCCGATCACCGGGATATCCCGGCCTGCCAGCTCCTCTGCACAGAGGCGAACTGTCTCCAGAATGGCCGAAAGATGCTCTTCGGCTGGCGGTGTCGGCAATAGGTCGATCTCATAGTTGCTGCGCAGCGGGTTCTCGATGGCCGGACCGTCACTGCCTGCGAGATTCACGCGCAGTCCCAAGCTCTTGAGTGGTGGAAGGATGTCGGAGAAAAGAATGGCCGCATCGACGCCCAACACGTCTATCGGTTGCAGCGTTGCGCGGGAGGCTAGATCCGGCGTCTCCATCAGTTCGGTCAGCGAGTGTGCGGCGAGTAACTCCTGGAATTGTGGGAGATATCGTCCGGCCTGGCGCATGAACCATACGGGCGTATGCGAAGTTGGAAGCCCACGGCAGGCACGCAAAAACGCCCCCTTCGGTTCCGGCATAGTAACGGTTCCAGCTTCTGCGGCCGGCTGATGATGTGTCGGTTTCATTGGTGGCCTTCGGCGCTCGCGTTTGTCAATTGGCGGTGTGTAGGCTCTGGATGGCCGCTAACCGTTATCGCTTGATTGCCAGACAACCCGGCCGACGAAAAATGGGCCAAGGCGGTCGAGGTGCTGGGAGGTCTGCGTGGTCTTTCTCATGCGTTGGACGACCTTGGATAGCGGTGCAAGGTCCGATCCAAGCAGTGCGACCACAAAATCGTTGTCATTCTTGTCCATCCCGTGGCAGGCCAAACGGATGTCGTAGGCAAGGCCGGCGCGGCCGAATGCACGGCCGATGCCGCCGTGTTCCATCAGGGCGACGTTTTGTTCTTCTACGGATAGTTGTTCGAAAGAGCCTGAACGCCGTAGCGGATACCAGACTGCCCAGGTCAACGATGGGTCGCATACCCTGCGTGATGGGCGTCCGACGAGGGTTTCATCCAGATCGCTCTCATATCCGATGGAGTATGTGCGTCCAAACATCGTGTATTCCGGTTTGGGCGTGAGCGTTGCAAAGGCCTGTGAATGCAAAACGTCGCGAAACTCGTCGAGGAAATAGTCCGGAGATTCACTGAAGGTTAACAGCCCGACGCCGAACGGGTCATTGACGTCCTCGTAGAGCACTCCCGGGATACAGGCTTGTGTCAGGGTTTGTGTCAACGATGCCGTGTCCGTGCACCCGCCATAGGCCACAAACTGCATATAGAGACGGCGGCCAGAGGAAATCGTCTCCCCGTTTGCATTCCGCCCCTTCTCGCTGATGTCGACGGAGTCGGTTCGGTCTTCCGCCGTTACCATGTGCTTAGCTTTCGGTCGTTGGCTAGACAATGATTCTGCTCCGGGTCCACTGTGCTTGCTTGGTATCGATGGGGGGAGTGGCCATTTCGCAGGACGCCAAAAACGCCAACTCTACCCATTTATCAAGAACCACTCATCACGAAGATTGCATCAGGTTACGAGATTCTAGGAGATGGCCGCAGCCGTGTCAAATGAATCCCCTTGCCGTTCGCAGAGGATTGGCGCGCCCATGACTGCTCTGGTAGACTAAGCCGCGTTGGCTTTCCTGGGGGCGGAAGATGTCCATGTCCTGAATAAAAAGCCACGCTTTTTACAGATAGCTACAAGATGTCGAAACCTGGTTGAACATTGCTGTGTCTTTGGGAATCATGATACGAGCTAGGAGCACGACTTGTCGAAACAATCGATTGAACGCGCCCCGCTGATCGCCACTGACTTCGAGGGGATACTCTTCCCGGAGATGTGGATCGCCGTGGCTGAGCATACCGGCGTTCCCGAGCTAAAGCTGACGACGCGCGAAATCAAAGACTATGACGAGTTGATGCGTATGCGTCTAGATCTGCTCAACGGAGCGGGACTTGGAATTTCCGAGGTGCAGGCCATTATTCGCGAGATGGATCCGCTGCCTGGCGCGGAGCAATTTCTGCACGAGGTGCGGCAGCTTGCGCCGCTTGTGGTCATCACCGATAGCTTCTACGAGTTCGTCAATCCAATTATTGCCAAACTACGCTATCCTGCGGTATTCGCGCATACCTTGGAGATCAACGATAAGGGCCGGATAAGTGGATATCGATTGCGTTTGCCGCACGGCAAGCGCAAGGCCATCCGCTCGTTTCACGAGCTTGGGTTCAGAACGATCGCGATCGGTGATTCGTACAACGATATTGCCATGCTGAAAGAGGCGACGGAATGCGCACTTTATCGTCCTCCTCAAAACGTATGCGATGACTTCCCCGCCATCCCGGTAGTTCATGATTACGACGAGCTAGGTGCACGAATCCGAGCCTTCATCGAACGGCGCACGGCGACTGCGCTGGCATAATTCCACTCTACAGCTTCTTGCGGAAGACCATGATGCCTGGTGTACCCAATGAAGTCCACGATTGACCTGCCGGACAGCCTGCCGGAAGGCGCCACGGGCGTTTCCCGTTCAGAAGCGCTTTGGAGCAACGTTGTAAGCCCCGCCGGCTATGTGCTCGCGATCTCCTATCCGTTGCTAGCGTTATCCACCGGCGCCCGTACCCTATATCAACTATTCATTCGTGAGGACATCACCTACTACGTTCCCGTGTTTCTCAGCGGCGTGGCCGCGCTTTGCTATCTCACCGCAGCGATTGGATTTGCATATCGGCGTAGGTGGACGTGGTGGTTATCGGTATGCGTTCTCGGATTTGAGTCGCTGATGACGCTGCTGATCGGTACGATGAGCATACTTGCCCCACCGCTGGTCGGCCATACCGTATGGCGTCATTTCGGCGCAGATTACGGCTATTTTCCGCTTGTACAGCCCCTCGTGGGCCTCGTTTGGCTCCTTTGGCCAATGACTATGCAATCGTACGGAATTCGATCCAGCGCAGCAGAGACAGTACCAGAGCAAGCTGAATCGTATTGAAGATCGTGCTCAAACGGTATGGTTTTGTTGTGACATACGGTGACGCTGAGTGATCGAACGCAACGGCAATATGCAGGGGGACAGACAGGCAGAATGGGACTTTCGCCCTGGGGGTTGCACTCGCTCGTGGTATGCCCGTGAAGGGGGACCGCGCGTACAATTGACGGCGACGGAACGTGATATGCTGGCTTGTGGAGATTCAGATTTGTGGAGACCTGACGCAGTGATGCTCCAACAAGTGAAAGTGAGCCGTGAACTTTGCAAAGGATAGAAGAACCCATTCTGCTGATTGTGTTCGGCGCTTCCGGTGACCTCGCTCGTCGCAAGCTCATCCCTGCCGTGTATCATTTAGCCTATCAGAACCTGCTACCACCCAGTTTCGCATTGCTGGGCTTCGCGCGCTCAGAATACACGGACGAAGAGTTTCGCGAATTGGCCAAGGCAGGCGTTCAGGAATTCAGTTCAACGCCCTTCGACGCGCGCGTCTGGAACCGGTTTGAGCAGGGTCTTTTCTATCAGTCAGGACAGTACGATGAACGCGAGAGCTTCGATGCCCTAGCCCAACGCGTTCGGGAAATCGACGCCGAGTTCGACATAGACGGCAATTACTTGTTCTACTTGGCAACTCCGCCATCTGTCTTCAAGCCGATCACCACGCTGATCCGTGAATCCGATCTCTGTTGCCCTGAGCAGGACGGCCTGCGTCGCATCGTTATAGAGAAGCCGTTTGGGCATGATCTACACAGCGCGCAGGACTTGAATGACCACCTGCTCAACCTGTTTTCAGAGGATCAAATCTACCGAATCGACCATTACCTGGGCAAAGAGACCGTCCAGAACATCATGGTGTTCCGCTTCGGGAACGGAATCTTTGAACCCATCTGGAACCGCCACTATATCGACCACGTGCAAATTACAGTATCTGAGACGTTGGGTATCGGCGGCCGCGGTGGCTATTTCGACCGAGCGGGCGCAATCCGCGACATGATTCAGAATCATCTTATGCAACTCGTGGCCTTGACGGCCATGGAGCCCCCCGTTGCTTTCTATCCGGAATCGGTGCGAGATCAGAAGGTGAATGTGCTGCGTTCCATCCGCCCTATTGCGCCGGAAGATGTCGGGGAGTGGGTCGTGCGCGCCCAGTATGATCGCGGGGTATGCGATGGCATCGAGATCCCGCCGTACACGTCCGAGGAGGGTGTTCCTGAGGATTCGACGACGGAAACATATGTCGCGTGGAAACTTGAGATCGACAACTGGCGATGGAATGGCGTGCCGTTCTATCTGCGTACAGGAAAGGCCCTGGCGGAGAAGGTCACTGAGATCAATATCATCTTTCGCAAACCGCCCCTGCTCATGTTTGAGACTCTTGACACGGATGAGATCCCGCCGAGCAACGTGCTCACGTTACGCATCCAGCCCGATGAGGGGATTCGTCTGACCTTTGACGCTAAACGACCAGGGCCGTCCGCCAACATTGAACGCGTCGCTATGGACTTCTCGTATCGCGAATACTTTGGTGACCAGTCGTCTGCAGACGCGTACGAACGGCTATTGTTGGATGCGATCCTAGGTGACCGAACCCTGTTCATACGCCGTGACGAGACCGAACTAGCCTGGGACCGGGTGACGAGAATTCTCGAGGGTTGGCAAATGCAGGAAGACGAGGCGGCCGCGGCGGGCGAGAAATTTGAGTTGCCCAAATATGCCGCCGGCACTTGGGGACCGGCAGTGGCCGAGGAAATGATGCGGCGGGACAATCGATATTGGCGTAATCCGCATATCTGACCAGGTTTCACAAGTAGATCACTGTACTCGGACCTTACGTTGTTTCTTATCCAGTCATTTATGAAGTTCATGATACATATGTTTGGAGAGTCATGATATGAAGTCAATTGGCAGCATCTCTGTGCTACCAAAGCTGC
>JBJYXA010000280.1:0-5796 GCA_046259705.1 Caldilineaceae bacterium | reverse complement strand
CGCCGCACTTGGTGCGGTCGTGATCTGGGCGCAGGCTCGATCGGAACGCTGGCGCTTAGAAGTGGAAGGCGACGTCTCAGGGTAAGAATCAACGCTACTCGTGTCCTGAGTAGGTTACGAAACAGTATGGTACACCGGGGCGTCTGCTGGACGCCCCGGTGAATTTTCTAGAGGTTCAGTCGATTGCGCCGGCGCGTCGGGGAGGTTGCGCGCTCTGCAGTTCGCGGCGAAGGAAGTCTACGACCTCCGGTACAGCCCGTTTCACCGGAGGAGAAAGCCCCTCACCCAGCCCAAAATCTGCGCCCGTGACGGCGACGATGACCAGGTGCTCGGGCAGTCTCCCCAACGATCGGGCAAGCTGAACAGCCTGCCATACACCAAAACCGTGGGTCGAGCCACCTGCGAGTTCTGACGGCATCTGCCACCGGGAACAGTCCACACGTTGGATGCGCCCTGGTTCGGATCCGAGCGTAGCATCCACGACATAAACACGCTCCGATTTGCGCCAGATATCCAATAGTCTGAAGCAATCGCCTTCGAGGCTGGTAATCGAAGTCATGGGCGGCGGATTGTTCTCCAACTGGGCAGCCACGGCCAGCCCTACGCCGTCGTCTCGACGCATACGATTTCCTACGCCTACCACGAGGGCGCGACCGAACATTTCTTGCCCTGATTGCGTCTGGTTCACCGGCAGCTCGGCGACTAGTAGTCCTGGATAT
Organism: Caldilineaceae bacterium; assembly: GCA_046259705.1. Classification (GTDB taxonomy): domain Bacteria; phylum Chloroflexota; class Anaerolineae; order Caldilineales; family Caldilineaceae; genus JASGTU01. The sequence continues at coordinate 5,077 of JBJYXA010000280.1, read as the reverse complement.
CGAGTTTCAGATAGTGGGCGGAACAGGAAATACATGGGTCATAGTTACGGATTGCCTGTTCGCATTGCCACTGCAAATCGGCCTTTGGCAAGTTGATACGCGGCGGCACGAACGACCACAGGTCGCTCTCCATCGTGCCCTGATTCTGGGCGGTGGGCGGCGTGATCTTTGCATTCAAGATGACTCCGTTGTCGTCGATCTCATAGCGATGGTAGAGTAGCCCACGCGGCGCTTCGCTAGCCCCACAACCCACGCCGGCCTTCGGCTCCACTGGAACTGCAGGAGCGTCCGGCATCTCGTATTCCTCCAGGATGCGGATGGCCTCCTCCACTGCGAAGACGGTTTCTACGCTGCGCACTACGATGCTCTGGAACGGATTATTGCAGACCGGTCCGATGCCGGTCTCCAGGGCGACGTCTCGGGCGGCCGGCGTCAGCCGATCAAAGTTCAGGTTGAAGCGCGCCATGGGGCCCACGTGGTAGCTTCCCGTTTCCTTGCGAACACAGTGCAACGCGGTCGAATAGGGCTTGTGAACCTCTTCGAAGTGCGCTTCGAAATCCTGTACGGGGATATCCAGCCCCCGATTGGAGACAATGTGTCCTTCGTTAAATGGATACTCTTCCGGGTGGCGCAACGCGACAAACTCATAGTCTTGCTCGAATTCAGGGCATTGCAAAGTAGCCGTCCAGCGAACCGTCTCCAGTGCTGCGTCGAGCGCCCACTTCAACTCTTCCAGAATCGGCTTCCACTGTGCCTTGGTGGGTATGCGGTAGAATCCGCCCACGCGCACGTTGATGGGATGGATCTCGCGGCCGCCCATGAGCGTCACGATCTCGTTGCCGATCTGCTTTAGGCGCAGTCCGCGCTCGACGGCCTGCGGGTATTCGCCAGCCATGCGGATGGCATCTTGGAAGCCCAGAAAGTCGGGCGCGTGGAGCATGTACACGTGCAGGACATGGCTTTCGATCCACTCGCCACAGTAGATCAATCTTCGCATCTCGCGCAGCGGTCCATCCACGGTCACGCCGCACGCGTCCTCCATGGCGTGAACGGAACTCATCTGATAAGCTACGGGGCAGATGCCGCAGATACGGGCGGTGAGATCCGGCGCCTCCGTAAAACGTCTTCCTTGGAGAAAGCCCTCGAAGAAACGCGGCGGTTCGAAGATGCGCAGTTCGACTGCCTTCAACTCGCCTCGGTGCACCTTGACCGTGAGCGCGCCTTCGCCTTCGACTCGGGCCAGTGCGCCAACCTTAATGGTTTTCGTTGTACTCATACGCCCTGCTCTCCTTCCGAAATGCTTCCGAGTACGCGTTGAATCCGCGCCAGGCGCGCAATACGTCGGGTTTGCTCATCCCAAGCCGGTCCTGCCACCACTCGCTCAGCGCCGCCGGGTTAGGAGCTTCCATGGGGCCATAGCAGCCATAACAACCGCGGCTATAGGAGGGGCACAGTGCATTACACCCGGCCTGGGTAACCGGTCCAAGACACGCAATTCCCTGTGACACCATGACGCAGGGCGTGCCCTTTCGTTTGCATTCCATACAGACGCTATATGTGGGGATGTTCGGTTTGCGGCCGTTCAGAAATGCGTTCAAGACTTCAAGGAGTTGGAACTTGTTGATAGGACAGCCGCGCAGTTCGAAATCGACAAACACGTGGTCACTGATAGGCGTGGACGTCGCCAGCGTGTCAATGTATTCCGGATGCGCATACACGGCAGCGATATAGTCTTCGACGCGCGCGAAGTTTTTGAGCGCCTGGATACCGCCTGCCGTGGCGCACGCACCGATTGTAACCAGCACTTTGGAAACTTTGCGCGCTTCACGAATACGCTCCGCGTCTTCCTCGGTGGTGATAGAACCTTCCACAAGCGAGACGTCATAGGGACCACGCAGCACAGCGCGGGAAGCTTCCAAGAAATAGGCAATGTCTACCTGACCAACTACGGATAACAGTTCCTCTTCACAGTCCAGCAGACTCAATTGGCATCCGTCGCACGATGCGAACTTCCAGACTGCTAGCTTTGGTTTGTTGCTCGCGGCCACTTCACACCTCCCGTCTGCCGAAAAATTGCTCGATTTGATCAAAGCGCAAAACGGGTCCCTCTTTGCAGACGAAGATGGGCCCGAACTGACAGTGGCCGCAGGTGCCTGCGCCGCACTTCATGTTGCGTTCCATAGATAGGTAGATGCGGTCGGAAGTGACGCCGCGCCGGAGTAACTCTTGGATGGTGAAACGCATCATGACCTCCGGGCCACATACGAGCGCCACCGAATCCAGCGGGTCGAAAGGTACATGCCGAATCAAAGTAGTCACCACACCAACGTTGCCGTGCCAGTTGCCGGTTACCCGGTCCACCGTCACATGAACCTCCATGTCGAAACGGGACCGCCACTGCTCTAGTTCGGGGCGGTACACCATCTCCTCCTGAGTACGTGCGCCGTACATGAGCACCAGCCGACCAAACTTATCACGGTTGGCGAGGAGTTGGTAGATAGCAGGCCGCAGAGGCGCAAGACCAATTCCGCCGGTCACAATAACCACGTCGTTACCCTTGATGCGTTCCATGGGCCAGTGCGTTCCGAATGGGCCCCGCACGCCGATCACGTCATCTTCACGCATTTCGCTCATGGCGCGCGTCACAGTGCCGACCGCGCGCGTGGTGTGAATCAATCTATACGGCTTGCTCGGATCTCCACTAACCGAAATAGGAATCTCTCCGACGCCGTAGACATACAACATATTGAACTGTCCAGCGCGAAACGCTGGCACTAGTTCACCTGCGTACGGCTCCAGTTCTATCGTGAATGTATCGTCATTCTCCTTTGCGCGCCGTCGCACACTGTACAGAACGGGGCACATTGGGTCTGGTCCGTTGCCGTTCATATCGCCCCCTACACAACGATCGTGATAAGAATGCTTGTATGACTCGCTGCCGTGAGATGTTCATCAATTGGCGGCATACACGTCCAACAACTGAAGACGCGTTGCCTGGAGTCGCTGGCAAATGATAGCTGCAAAACGGCCCAACATGTCATAGCCGAGGTCGTGGTCCTCGTCGCACTTTGCGCGCAGGCATACTCCATCGAACTCTACGGCACGGGTAAGCTCCAAACAGCGTACGGAGAAGTGCCACCGAAACGGCGGAAACAGCCATGACCATCCGACGACCTCTTGTTCGCCTATGGTCTGTACTGTGACTGCGCCTCGACCGGGAATGAAAGTCTCCAGAGAAACGAGACCGTCGCGTAGTATCAGGAACCGGTCTGCCTCTTCACCCTCGTGGAATAGATAGTCACCGGACGAATAATGAACGTTCTTTGCGCAACCCGCGAGGTACGTGACGTACGAATGTTCCAGGCCATCAAAAAACGGATGAGCGGCAATGAGATCAGCCATTGTGTCCACAATTTGTCTCCTTGTCCACAGGTCGACATTACGCATGAATCTTGTCCGCTTCTCGGATTTTCTGCGCTTCCGCCGTGATGTCGATGCCGACTGGGCACCATGTGATGCACCGTCCGCACCCCACGCAGCCGAAACCACCAAACTGATCCTGCCACGTGGCCAGTTTGTGCGTCATCCATTGGCGGTAGCGCGACATCGTCGACGACCTTACGCAACCCCCGTGGATGTAGGAGAAGCCCTCTACAAAACATGAGTCTGCTTTGCGGTACCTCGCTGCGCGCTGACCCGTCAAGTCGGTCGTATCTTCGACGGTTGTACAGAAACAGGTGGGGCAAACCATGGTGCAATTGCCGCAGGAAAGACAGCGCTCGCCGAGCCTCTCCCAGCGCTGACTTTCAAGATTGCGGTAAAGCACATCCTTGAGACCGTCAGTGTCCAGCACGCGCCCCATGCTATTGGCCGCGTGGGATACTGCTTCATCGGCTGCAGCCACCTCCGCTGCGAGGGCTTCGCGATGCGGTACACGTGCGACTAGCGCCGCACCTTTGTCGCTGCCCACTTCGACGATGAAATGATGGTTGTCATCCTCAATGATTTCAGTCATGGCAAGGTCGTACCCTGCCCGTGCCTTTGGACCGGTACCCATGGATGCGCAGAAGCAGGTATTGCCTGCTTCGGTGCAGTTTACGGCAAGCACAAACGATTTTCGGCGCGTCTCAGCATATACGGGGTCCGGATATATACCGTTGGCCAGTACTTGATCGAGAATGGCGATAGCGCATAGGTCGCACGCCCGCACACCTATTAGCGCATACTGTGGAATCTCCTGTTCGTCGTCCTCAAGCCGATACTGGCCATTGTCGCGAACCGCCTGAAACAACTTCATCACGGGCGGATAGAGAATCCGCTTCCAGGCATGCACGCTGACCGTGAATCCAAAGACTTTCTCTTCTTCCAGCGCAGCCAGTCGATACGAACCGTTTGTCTGCACGTCGCGCCATCCGATGGGAAGGTCTTCGACGCGATCGATGTCGTCACAGACGATGACTTCGTCGCGTATAGTAGGCCCAACAGTACGGTATCCGCGCCTGTGCAGGGCGTCAAAGAGGGCCTGGAGGTCCGCCCGCTCGATTACGATTTTGTCATGTACTTGTGGAGACTGCACGTCCGACATAGTTAGTACCTCCACTGCCTGCCAGTTATCAATGGTTATCTGCATGGTGCTGCTCTATTCAGTTTGCGAAGGTTGGGCCTCCTTTCTGGAGATATCGATCCTCCTCCACCACGCACGCGCAGCACTAGAACCGATCACGTATGTGCTCAAGAAAATCTGTCCCTAACAGCGACCGCAGCAAGAAGCAACTCACAATACGTACGTTCCACACGATTGGGGTGCACTGAACAGTATAACACGGTTTGTGAAAAATCGCACAAACCCTGTGAACGAGGCTAAATTGTGCCTAGTGCGCATGCAGATGAGATACTCGTTTCTGCAACAGGGTAGCCAGAGAGCGCTGGAGTCCGATAAACCGAGTATCTGTCCGGTCCATGCAACAGGGACACATGCTGAGGCCGCATACTCGCTGCTCCTGCTGACTGAGCCCTGTCCGCAGATAGGAGCTTTTGGCACACACTGATAGCCAGTGACATAATTGAGTTGCCTCAA
>JBJYXA010000279.1:0-13688 GCA_046259705.1 Caldilineaceae bacterium | reverse complement strand
TGCCAACCAGGGGTCGAACTCGATGCGCTTGGCGAGACAGGAACGCGCTGCGAGGGGGATCTCTTGCGCCCTGGCGGCGGACGCGTCACCCTGTCGGTTAACTACACGCCCCTTCTCGACGACGATCGTGGAGAGCTCGTAAATATCATTGTCAGCGTCCACGACATCACCCAGTTTCGTGAAGAGGAGGAGATGAAGTCGACTTTCACGTCTATTATCAGCCACGAGCTTAAGACACCCGTTGCGCTCATCAAGGGTTACGCGCAGACATTGGCGCGGCCGGATGCGGACTGGGACGCTGATGTAGCACGCCAGGGGCTTCAGGTTATCGAAGAGGAGTCCGACAGGCTAGAGGCTCTGATCAACAACCTACTGGATGTCAGCAGAATCCAAGCAAGTGGGCTGCGGCTCGACTTCGCAGATGTGGATATCGAAGCACTCGTGCGCAAAGTGGTCGACATATACCGGCCGCAGAGCGAACATCATCAGCTTGAGGTGGATTTTCCACAACGGTTACCGCTCATTTGGGGAGATGAAGAGCGGTTGCGGCAAGTATTTACGAATTTGCTGGGAAATGCCATCAAGTATTCTCCCCAAGGCGGCGTCATCCGCGTAGGCGGTTGGCGTGAGGCTACCCCTGCACGTGGGGTCCGTGAACCGGTACAATCCTCAGACGGTGGCCGAGTTGTGATCTACGTTGCCGATCAGGGAATTGGCATGCCTGAGGACGAGTTGGCTCACATTTTTGAGCGTTTCTATCGCGTCGACAGTAGCCTGCGTCGCAGCACAGCAGGGGCGGGACTCGGCCTTTTCCTTTCCAAAGCCATCGTGGATGCCCATGGAGGGGAGATATGGGCGCACAGTGAGGCCGGGAAAGGAACGACGTTCTTCGTGGCCTTGCCCGTCAGTGCTGGGATGGAAAGGAACGAAGAGCACTAGTCTTACCAACCAAGGGCCCGTGGCGGCGGCCGCTGTGCGGATGTGGACCGGACGAAACGCGTTTACGGCTCCTCGCCGGTGCTAGAAGCTTGCTCTAGTACCTGCTTGGTGTGTTCGAAGTCGGGAAGCCAAAGCACGAAAGTGCTTCCCTCATTTGGCACACTCGAGACAGTTATTTTGCCCCCGTGAGCTTGTGCGATGGACTGCACGATGCTCAGGCCAAGGCCGCTACCGCCAAGCTCACGGCTGCGCGCTTTGTCTGTGCGGAAAAAACGCTCGAAGATCGCTTGCTGTTGTTCGGGTTTGATGCCGATGCCGGTATCGGACACCGAGACGGTGACCCAGTTCTCACGGTTTTCCAAGCTGAGGGTTACCGTACCGCCGTCGAGCGTGTACTTCACGGCATTCTCTGCAAGATTCAGCAATACCTGGCGCAGCCTCTCCTGATCTCCCATTACCATAGCTTGGTCTTCGGTCCCCAATCGAATATCCAGGGCACCAGGGCCTCGCGTTTGTTCAGCGATGCGACGTGTCTGGCGATAGACTTCCAGGAGAAGAGTATCCATCTCAACTGGCTCCATATGCACCTGCAACATTCCGCTGTCAGCCTGGGCAAGCAGAAGTAAGTCGCTGACCATCCTACCCATGCGAGTGGTCTCTTCTTCCACCTCGGTTAGTGACTCCTGCATGACCTCCTTGGTGAGATTCGTTCGCGCAGCTTCAGACGTAGCGGCGCTGGTAGCGCGTCGCAGCAAACCGACATTGCCTTGGATGGTTGTCAAGGGCGTGCGTAACTCGTGACTGACGTCAGCAATTAGGCGCTGTTGCGTGAGGAAGAGGCGCTCGATACGGCTCATCATTTCGTTGAACGTTGCAGCCAGCCTTCCCACTTCGCTTTCGTCCATTGGGATGTCGATACGGCGACTCAAGTCTTGGGCGCCGCTGATACTGCTAGCCAGATTCGCGATCTGTTCAATAGGGGCAAGCGCACGACGCGCCAAAAAGGCCCCGACAATGGCTGCCAATACCAGGCTGAGGGCGGTACCGAACGTCAGATACCTGCTGACTTGATTGAGGGTTCTGCGTACCTCTCCGACCGGTTTGATGACTTGAACGGCGCCGACTATGGTTCGATTGGCGATAACTGGAGCGCTGGACACTAGCAATGGCATGCCCTTTTCGTCCGTTGTATAGAACATGTGGTTCTGACCATTGCGTATGGCTTCGAGTGCCTGGCTGTAGTTCTGTACAGAAACCGGTCCGAGGTTGTTACTGCGTTTAATGATCATTCCGTTGAGGTCGACAAACTGCACACCCAAGGAACTCGTGAAGAAGTCCAAATCGGGGAACTGGATGCGGGTCGGGTTAACCCGGATGATCAGTATATTGCCCTGGAGCTGTTCTGAAAGTGCGCGTGACACCTCGGTCGCTTGCTTTGCGGCATCCTGCTGTGCCTGCGACCAAAGATGCGCGGCTAACGCGGTATACACCACGAAACTGAATAGAATGAGCGTGGCGCCGAGAAGGGCGGTATACCACAGTGTGAGCCGGAGCCGAATTGTCATGGGAAAGTAGGGTGCACCGGACGCGTCCATATGGCTGTGCTCGCGAGAGCGAGACGCAAGGTTGGAATCCGCGCTATGCGCCGTCGGGTGGATCGGTAACGATCCCATGATCTCATGGTAGGGTCCAGTAATGAGCGCTTGCTGAATGGGATATGAGAGCGGTATGAAACGGGCAGCAAGTCCAGAACGGGCTAGGAGACATACTGGCGAAGCGGCATGCGCACACTACGCCTCGCGCAGGGCATAACCGACCCCGCGCACGGTCTGGATGAGGCGCGATTTCCCACCGGCCTCTAGTTTCGTGCGAAGGTAACGCACATAGACCTCGATGATGTTGCTTTCACCGCCAAAATCGTAATTCCAGATGTGTTCATAAATCATTTCGCGGGTAAGTACTTGGTTCGGGTGCCGCATAAACAACTCGAGCAGATCGAATTCTTTGGCAGTGAGTTGAATCTCGTCATCGCCGCGAAATACCTGACGCGTCAATGGATTTAGCGTGAGATCCGCATAGTGATGTGTGTCGGACGTGGACTCTATTCGATGGCGCCGGAAGAGGGCGCGCAGTCTGGCCAAGAGTTCGTCAAACGCAAAGGGTTTGACCATATAGTCGTCGGCGCCGGCATCCAGTCCCGTAACTCGATCTGAGACGGCGTCTCGAGCCGTAAGCATGAGGATGGGCATGTTCGAGACCTGCCGAAGGCGCTTACAGACTTCCAGCCCATCGATCCCGGGTAGCATGATGTCGAGGATCACTGCGTCCGGGAGGTTTTCTCGCGCGCTGCGAAGCGCGGTCTCTCCGTCTTCGGCCGTTACCACTGTATAACCCTCGAAGATCAGGCCTCTCCGCAGCAAGTCCCGAATTCGGCGGTCGTCTTCGACAACAAGAATCGTTTCGGCCATGAGCAATGGTAAGGTGGGCGTGGATGAAAGCTGTCCCGACAGTGTCTTCACGGGATGCCGCAAACGCGGCATTTGTGTTGGATTGTAGGTCAGCGCCAATGATGTGTCAAGGAACCGAGTGACGTTTCGGAGCTGAAGATCGTGCTCAATTGCCCAAATTCTACTCCGGGTCTATGTCGCCAATGCAGCTACAGACACCTGGTGCTAGAATAGGCCAAACGCACAGGTTCGTCTGAGCTTACTCGTAGGACAGGGCAGAGAGTTCCCGTCGCGACGAAAGACAGGACGCTATTCTCGCGGCCGCGCAACGGATTCTGTGTCCCTGTCCGGCATATTCAGCTAGATGCACTACAAAAGGAAGGAAAGACTTCATGTCCGAGCAGAAATATCGACTAGAACACGATAGCATGGGCGATGTTCGCGTGCCGGCCGCTGCGCTATATGGAGCGCAGACGCAGCGCGCAGTCGAAAATTTCCCCATCAGCAATCTGCGCATGCCGAGAAGCATGATTCGCGCCTTGGGCATGATCAAGGCGGCAGCGGCTTCCGTCAACCACGATCTCGGCCTGATGGATGACGAGATGGCGACTGCAATACAATCGGCCGCGATGGAAGTCGCCGATGGAGCCTATGACGGCGAATTTCCCATTGACATCTTCCAGACAGGGTCGGGCACTAGTTCCAATATGAACGCCAACGAGGTGATCGCCACCCTCGCCACACAACGCTTGGGATCCCCTGTTCACCCAAATGACCACGTCAATATGGGACAGAGCAGCAATGACGTTATACCCACAGCGATTCACGTGGCTGCGTATCTGGAGGTGTCGGAGAAGCTTCTGCCGGCACTCCGCCATCTGCAGGCAGCGCTAGAGAAGAAGGCCAGCTCGGTGGACGGGGTGGTGACGACCGGACGAACGCATCTCATGGATGCGATGCCCATTCGTCTGAGCCAAGAAATGAGCGGCTGGGCAAGCCAGATTGGGCATGGCATAGAGAGGCTTAACGCCTCTTTGCCTCGAATTGCAGAGCTCGCTCAGGGCGCTACAGCCGTGGGTACGGGCATCAATGCTCATCCTGAATTTGGCGCCCGAATCGCAGCGAAGCTCGGTGACATGTCGGACCTGCCATTCGTCACCAGCAGCAACTACTTCGAGAGCTTGAGTGCACAGGACGCGGCGGTGGAGTTGAGCGGTCAATTGAAGACTGTCGCAGTTAGCCTCATGAAGATGGCGAATGACTTGCGCTGGATGAACAGCGGCCCCATAGCAGGGATCGGCGAGATAGTGCTCCCCGCCTTGCAGCCCGGAAGCAGCATCATGCCCGGAAAGATCAACCCTGTTATACCCGAGGCCGTGACCATGGTCGCAGCACAGGTGATCGGAAATGATGCTGCGATCGCCATAGGCGGTCAGTCAGGCAGTTTTCAGCTCAATGTGATGCTGCCCGTAATTGCACACAATCTGCTTCAAAGCATCGAACTGCTTTCAACAGCCAGCACTGTCCTGGCTGACAAGGCAATCGCAGGCTTCACGGTGAACGAGGACCGCATCTCTGGCCTGGTCGGTCGAAATCCAATCCTAGTGACGGCGCTGAACCCCGTAATTGGCTATGAGGCAGGCGCTAAGATCGCGAAGACTGCCTATGCAGAGGGTCGCTCCCTGAAAGAAGTAGCGCTCGAGCAGACTGACCTTACTGCCGAGGAACTGGATAAGTTGCTGGAACCTAAGCAACTGACGGAAGGTGGGATTCAAGGCTAGTGCCAAGTCGAGACGTTTTTCGGTCACGAATGGAATACACACAAAACGCCCCGGCTTTCTCCGGGGCGTAGTTTACCGCTACTCTGAATACTGTAAACGCGTTCTCAGATACTTAGGGCAAGTAACCCATGGGATTGCGAGGAACGCCCTGGTATCGTATTTCCAGGTGAAGGTGCGGCCCCGTGCTGTTCCCCGTAGTTCCTAGGCTACCAATCTGTTGTCCACGCGCCACATTTTCACCCGTATGAACGTATATGCTGTTGAGGTGAGCATACAGCGTGCTAAAACCGTTACCATGATCGACTATGACGTGATTACCGTAGCCGCCGTTCCAACCGGACGCGGCCAGCGCAACATAGCCACCATCAGCCGCCTTCACCGGGGCGCCTGTCCAGCCGCCTATGTCCACTGCGGGATGACCACTCCAGTACGGCTGGTTGATCGGACCACTAGTCGGCCAGACAAACGCGCCCGATCCAATCTGCGCGGTAGCCGGGACGGCAGATGGCGCATAGGCAATCGACTGACTCTGTACGTACGGACGAGTACCGCCGGGAATCATGAGTTCCTGGCCCACCGCCAATGCCGCAGAATTGTCCGTCAAACCATTGCCGGCATACCCGATAATGTCTTCGACGCTAACATCGTATCGGTCGGCAATGGAGGACAACGTATCGCCGATGGCCACTTTATGGACCGCCCCGTCCATGGGTGGGATAATGATTTGATCGCCAGGGCGAATGAGGTCAACATGCTGCTCGAGCGCAGGATTCGACCACTGAACTGATTCCGGCCGCAGACCGAATTTTCCGGCAATACCAAGGATGGTATCGCCTGCCTGCACCGTATAGTAGCGAACTCCCTGTTGCGGGTCCTCGTTCACAATCGTGAAAGGTATCGCCGAACGTTGAAGAGAATCGTGAATGCTCAGCGGTGTTGATGAGAACTCGTTCGTGAATATGGACACGCGAGAACCGGCCGTCGTCGTATTGTCCTGAAGGTTGCTTGGCAGCAGGCGCAACGATATCTCCCACGCCGGAATATGGATTTGACTGAGTAGTAATATCAGAGCCGCAACCGCGACGACGGAAAGATGGCTGGCAAGTCGAAGAGGGGTGATTTGGTCCGCCAAGATAGCACGAACCTGTTCCAACCAATGTGTCAGCGCCGAACTCGCGGCTTCCGATCCAACGAATCTCAAACGGGTCAAACCATTGTCTGTTATCGGAATGGCCCTGGCGCTATTTGGATTGGATGCGGTCAGTCCAAAAGGAAGCCGATCGGTCTGTGGACTTACATTGTACGGCGACTCAAACATACTCTGCGTCACCTGTGGCGCTCGGAATCCCATATTTCTGCCGGATCCCGAACTTCGTGCCCAGAGTGGATTGTCCGGGTCACCGATTACTGACTCGCTGTCCGCTAACATGTAGGTCTGTGCATATTCGTTATTCTCCGAACAGTACGACGATTGACGGAGCAAGATGTTTGCCCAACGTTGCCCGCCATCCCGTATGTCGGCGAATTATACCACCCGCACCCTATGCGACAAATCTATTGGGCGCAAGTGCAACCCCGTCAAACCGGTGGATACGCACTTTTGGCGCGCGATCATCGGTTTGACGTAGGGTTAACGTATGCAAAATGTGAGATTTTCCTGGCCTTGTGTGTGACAAGCAGGAACATTTAGCGTGCAGGATTAGCGTTTTGTCAGGGTTTCCAGGAATTCCTGATTGTCGCGTGTGCGGCTCAATCGCTCGATAATGGGCATGATAGCCTCGCTGCCGCCACCCATGGCGTCTATCATGCGCCGCAGCGTGTAAACTTTGGCCAGCGTCTCGGCATCTAGGAGTTTTTCCTCTGCACGTGTGCCGCTCCGTTCGATATCGAAGGCCGGGAATATGCGACGTTCTGAGAGCTTGCGGTTCAAGTGCAGTTCCATATTGCCGGTGCCCTTGAACTCTTCATAGATGACGTCGTCCATGCGACTCCCCGTATCCACCAGCGTGGTCGCAAGGATGGTTAGGCTGCCGCCCTCTTCGATGTTTCGCGCAGCGCCGAAGAATCGCTTTGGCGGATATAGCGCCGCCGGATCAATACCGCCGGAAAGCGTTCTCCCGGAAGGTGGAACGGTCAAGTTGTAGGCACGGGAGAGCCGCGTAATGCTGTCGAGCAGGATCACGACGTCCTTTTCACCCTCGACGAGACGCTTCGCTCGTTCCAGCGCCATCTCTGCTACGCGCACATGATTCTGAACAGGTTCATCGAACGTACTGCTGATTACCTCGGCGTCCACCGAACGGTCCATATCGGTGACTTCCTCCGGGCGCTCACCGATCAACACAACCATCAAGTGAATGTCTTCGTAATTGGTGGTGATGCCGTTAGCTACGCGCTTGAGGACCGTTGTCTTGCCGGCTTTCGGCGGGCTTACGATCAGACCACGCTGCCCTCGTCCAATCGGCGCGAGCAGGTCGATCATGCGCGTGGAAATCATATTTGAGCGCGTCTCGAGTAAGAGCTGCTCGTTGGGGAAAATCGGCGTTAGCTTCTCAAAGCTCGGTCGACGCTTCGCTTCCTCAGGGTCGAGACCGTTTACGGCTTCCACTTTGAGAAGACCGTGATATTTTTCGGTCTCCTTTGGAGGTCGAACCTGACCGACGACGAAATCGCCGGTGCGCAGGCCGAAGCGCCGAATCTGGCTCTGGCTTACATAGACGTCTTCGGGACCCGGCAACAGACGATCACTGCGCAAGAATCCTATGCCGTCTTGTACGATTTCCAGAATGCCGCCGCCGAAGATATATCCTTGGTTCTCTGCGCCCGCTCGCAGCAGGCGCATGACCAGATCGTATTTCTTCAGCCTGGTATACCCAGTGACATCAAGCGCCCGCGCAATTTCGCGCAGCTCTTCCAGATTCATGGCATCCAGTTGCGAGATCGTCATATTTCCGATCTGTTTGTCTGACATTTTTTCGCGTCCTTCGAGTAAACGGTACCGCTATTGGTTCTCTATCAGCTATGTTGAGTAAACAGGAATGATGTTTGATCAGGCCGCAAAGAAGTCTGTGTGGCATTCCTTGCGGACCACGTATGGGAATCAGGGCAGACTCGAGTCGCATGGCGACTGCTGCTCTGAGGAATCTACCCTCAGGGAATGAACGTCAGCTCGTTCTCACGAGCCATAAGGAACGGTAAGTTGTGGGCAGTGTTCGGTGATTAGGACTGTGTCAGGCGCCTGCGCTAGTAAGTTGCACCCTTTGTACTTAGGTCATCCGATTTCCATGTTGTAATACGCAAGAGTGGATGAACGACCCACTGCCACCGCAGTGGCCCTTCTTCGATTCAAACACCTCCGCTTTACACGTCGCTACTTATTCTCGGTTTGGTGTGAATCTGCCAGTTTGAATAACTGCGTCTTGGCCCTTGTGACCAACGCGTCAGCCCACAGGCTCATCTCACTTCGTTTCGACATGCTTTCCGAATCAATCGGCACTGGTATGCGATGCTGCGAAGACCGACATTGGCCTGTGGCTCGCTGCGCTATGCGCCCATGAGCATCAAATTACGAATTCGAGCACGCTGTGGGTGATAAGCCAGAATAGAGGGTTACAACACTAACTGAATTATATCAGTGTATTGCTTTGGCGTCAACTGCAGAACACGGACAATAAAACGGACAATCTTTGATGACCGGACGACTGTTTCGGCAAGAAGGTTGCCCGACACACACACACGAGACTCGAACTGGCCCGCCGTAGTTTGAAGGAATGCGGGCCAGTTCGCTTGAAGAGCTAACTATCCGATCGATTTGGCTATGTACGTCAGTCCCAAATGCCGGCTATGTCCTTGAGTGCTTCCATATCCTCTATGCTGATGCGACGGTAACCGAGCTTTACGAGTTCCTGAGACTTGAACTCGCGAAGGATTGCACTCACAGTTTCGCGATAGGTGCCCAAATGATCGGCGAGCGACTGGTGACTTATGCCTACGATAAGGCCGTCTTGATCGCTGAGGTCCAGCAGCAATGCGGCCAGTCGCTCGGGCAGTTTCTTGTACGCAACATCCTCCAGGCTGTTTTCAACCTGTAGAAGGCGTTCTCCATATGTCTGTAGCAAGCCCCAACTAAGGATGGGAAATTGCTCAGCGACCACGCGTGCTTTGCCCGCCGGAACGCTCCAAACAACGGATTGGTCTGCGGCTTCCGCGAATACATTGGGATCTTGGCGGTTAACTAAGGCTCCTTCGCCAAAAATCGCCCCAGATTCCAAGGTTGTAATGACTAGACGCCTGCCTTCGTTGTTGGTGCAGACCATATTGATCCGGCCGCTCATGAGCACGAACATCTTCTCGCTCAGCTCGTCGGCTGTCGCCACCACTTCGCCGCGGTCCCACTGCTTCTTCTGAAACGCTTTACTAAAGAGTGGGTCCTGGTCCTTCAAAGTGGTAAGGGCCTGCGCTACGCCTGTCAACCCCATGCCCGCGGCCTCCTGCACAGGCAACCCTCCGCTGCGATACGGTCGACCGTATGTATGAAGTTCATGTGTTTGGAAGGCCATCGTATTTCCTTTCTTGTCCGCGCATCCGGTACAGCTATGTGATTCCTATTCCAAGCATTTTAGGATTTGCTACCTGCACCTTTGCTAAAGACGTCGTTGCCTTCTCTTAGGTCCTGCTTCCTAACGTTTCTTCCGCCCCCGAATTGGTCTACACTGCTTGCTCAGTTTCCAAACGCGCATACACTGTCAATTCGCAAAAAGCCCTACAAAAACTGTGCAAACACTTTATCATAGTTTTGCACGATTGTCTAGACCCAATGATCAGGTAATTTTCCATACCACTTTGCACTATCACGTTATTGGTCACAGGCACGCGATTCAGCCCGTCCTACAAAGTGCACAATCTCCACCGCGTCTGCGGTAGAGACGGCGTAAATCCGTAACAATTTACCAGACTAGTCAACGAATGACGTTTTCTTTTTGTTCGCGTTGTGTTAGCGCGCCGCGTTTCAATGTGAATCGGGGGAATCCAACCACTCGCGAAATATTAGCCAACGTTGGCTGTAGTCTTCCGGAAGTGTGTTTAGTTCCTCGGCCCACAATTGGTCTACTCCTGGAGAATTCAAAACAAAATCGACGATGCTGTCGGCAGCGGCGCTAATAATGGCTCGGTCTTCTATATCCAGGTCAGACAATTCTAGGGCTGATGCGATCCCTGAGTGCATGATCACCTCGTCGGTTGTGGTTGCAACCGGCTCGCGATCGTCACCATCCGGCATCAACTGGCGCAATCGCAATTCGCTAACAGTCTGCAACGCAGTCGCGAACACCGCTACGACAGCTGGGCTATCGGTACATGCTGCCAGCCGTGCCGAGCAACTAAAGCAGAAGTCGCCCGCAAGGATATTTGCTCCGATATACGTCCGTTCTTCGATAGCCGGACTGCTTGAATCCGTGGGGCCCGAAGTTTGCAGCAACTGCTCGTGGATTGCCAGCGACACCACCAACATCTCCAGGGCTGCCGCAAGACTGATCCGCGCCGTTTCGGAATTGCTGGTCCGATTGTATCCGGCGCAAAGCACTAGACCCGCGCGGAACGGAGGACCGGAAGCCTCAACCTGAGCCAGTATGAGTTCCCGCAACGGACTGGATAGCTCGAGGATCGGTTCTGTCATCTCTCGTCGAACTCTTTCGAGTTCACCGGCAAATCCTTGATTTGCCTTTTCATTTTCGGTGGGCAACGAGGATACCGTATTCACGGCCTATTTGTGTTCATCTGTGAATTCTGTCCCCAATCTCAACTTTGTTCCGCAGCATGTGAAGCATGCACGTAGGCAGGAGGGTATCATAGGTCGTAGCAACGCTCAACCGGATACGGACCGGCGCGATTCGCCCAGGATATAATTATAATATAGTTCATAATAATTGACCGGTACTATTTCGTATGTTATACTCCGCGCCTGACCCGCATCGTATTTCAGCGGCTGTTTGGAGGAGTATCGATGGTGGATTTTTCGTGGCCATGGGCCGCCAAGCGTACGCCGGCGCGTACTTCGGATATCGTTTGGCTTGATTTGGGAGATCTGGGCGACTTGATCAATCCAAGCGGGCCCCATGAGCAATGGCAGGACCATGGACTTGGCCTGCTACGCACAATTCTCCATCAGAACGGGATCCAGACGGACATCCTTTCCACCCGTGCCGTGAACTCCTGGGATCAACTTGCCAAGCAGTTGCAGGGATACAATACTGTGCTTATGAATGTGCGCAGCTACACGTTTCCCGTTGCACGCAAGTCGGCACAGTTATTCAAGCAGATCAACCCAAACGGCACAGTTTTGGCCGGTGGCATGCATGCAACCGTCGCCAGGGACGAAATGGAGTCTGTCACCGAGATAGACAAGATTTGTCAGGGTCCCGGCGAGAATGTCATCGTCGATCTTGTGCAAAACCCAGACAACTATGAGCGAGTGTTTCAGGCTACTGGGGCGCGTTCCATGGCCGAGTGGCCTGCGATCGACCGAGCACTGTGGCCGAAACCAGCTAGTCGCAGAACGCGTCGCAAATTTAACTGGCCGTTGGAACCGGAGTGCGGCTGGGGTCCGGGACCAGTTGCAACTATCCTCACGAGCCGCGTCTGTCCGTGGCAATGTGTCTTCTGTAATGAAAACTCATATATTCCCAACATGGGCCGGCGCCCCGTCGACGATGTCATTGACGAGCTTAATGCCTTGGACGACGAGTACGGCGTGGGCTCGGTGGTCATCCATGACTCCATGTTCTTTCAGAATCCTCGTTGGCTAAAGGAGTGGATCGAGAAATACCCGCGCCGGGCGAACAAGGTTTGGCCGTATTGGGCGGCAGGACGTTCAGACACCGTTCGGCAATGGCCTGACCTATTTGAGGCACTGGTACGGGAGACGAACTGGAACACTATCTCAATCGGGTTCGAGTCGGGCAGCGATCGTATCCTTCGCCTCCTCAATAAGGAATGCACAGAGGAGGACAATTATTTCACCATCGACCTGCTTAACTCCATCGCGGATGACTTCGAACAGCAGGGCAAGCAGCCGCCTAAGTTCTGGGCAAACGTGATGCTCGGTATCCCCGGAGAGACGCCGGAAGACGCGTTCAAGACCATGCGAATGCTCAAACGCATGCGGTGGGTATTTCCCTCCATTTCCTACTATGCGCCCTACCCCGGTTCCGCACTGGGCTATCAGCTCATTGCGGAAGGCAAGAGCCTGATGTCCAAGGATAATTACCATCGCTTCCCGGACGACGAGAAAGTGAAAGGCGTGGACTACAAGTTCTACCGGGAGCTGCTGGCCGGAACGTTCGACGATATCATCAACGAGGGCATGGATTCAGTAGCCTACGGGTCCGACCTATATGAAGGCGCCCTAATCAAGGCCTAGAAAAGCGGTATCGGCGTGAGTAGCTTCAGCAATCCCCACTATATGTATCTGTTCAGTTTGCGTTCCGGTAAGAAGAAGCTTGCGTATGGCGAGTCCCCCGAGGACGCTCTGGAGATCCTGCGCGTTCGCCTGAGTGAGGCCGAAATGGCCGAGATTCTGCGCGACGAGTATATCAGGATTTCACAACGCGATTTGCAGCAGCACGTGGGCGAACTCGGATAGACGGACCGTGCGCAGATTGTTGGCCTTCTTGCGATTTCGAAAACCCAGCATCACGCCCCGACAGTCACAGATTCTCATCGCTTTGAAAAATGGTAGCCACCTTAAGAACCATCGAACCCTGGATGGGACGAAGGTTTATCGTTTGCACGTTACGACAGGTGAAATCCAACAAAACGTCGCTGAGGCGGACGTAGCGGACCTGGAATCCCGTGGTCTTATCGCGGGAAACATGAAGTTTCCTGCTACGGTCTACATGTTGACTGAGAGAGGAGTTCGTATGCTGGATTCCTCGACGTCGACGAATGTTACGCCCTTGAGCGTGCGCTTTCCTTCTATGCGGCAACGATCAGATAGCTGATCGCTGCACCTCTGCCGCTATCGTACAGGCCGTTTTCTTTCTCCAACACCGCAGGCGAAACTGGCTTGTGGCCGGCGCGAATAGCCGCTGCCGGAGTGGACCGGCGCATTTGCCACGCCCGCAGACTTGCCCCCTCCATACTGTCGAGTACGATAAGCATGGAGATGCGAAAGGAGGCAAAGTGATGCTGGACCGCCGAGGTATCCTGTCGTTTGTGCTTATCACCTTTTTCGTCACCTACGCGATAGAGGGCGTTCTGTTCGCGGCGGGAGTATCGTTTGTTGGCATGCCGTCCATGCTTGGTCAGCTTGTCGTGGCCGCGGTCATGTGGGTGCCTGCCCTGGGTACCGTGCTAACGATCAAGTTTGTTACGAAAGAGGGCTGGTCCAAAACCAATCTGCGCTTTGGCGCCTGGAGGCCATATGTGTCGGCTGCGTTGCTGGTACCCGCGGTGTTCGCCGTCATCTACGGAATCTCGTGGGCGCTCGGGCTCTGCGAACCCGATTGGCAGCTGACGCAATTCA
>JBJYXA010000278.1:10236-13197 GCA_046259705.1 Caldilineaceae bacterium | reverse complement strand
TCCTCGGCGGCGCCGGCATCCTCCAGTTCCCAGCCTTGTGATGAGGTATCATCTTTCATGGCCATGACATCCCCTCCGTCGATGTTTTCCAGCCGTTCTTGTGCCCAGCCAGATAGCATTCGACACTCCAGTAGGCGAACACAGCCGCCAGTGCCGCCCACACGAGTGTCTCGTACCATGCGACTGGCAGGACGCTCGAACGCCCGCCGATGGCCGCACCGGCACATGTAAGTGTGCTACTCAGACACAGAGGAAAAAGGAACTGTGGAGTACTTAGTAAGAATCGCCAGCTCCGATATTCAAGCGTTCTGAGCCAGTACATATAGCTAATGGTGGCGACGGCTCCAGAGACACCCATTATCCAGAGAACATCACTGATCACATTAACCATCATACCACTGGACCCGCTTCATACCGCTTTTAGATTCAGTACCTCATACCCATACATGCCAGTTGACGAGTGGCCTTTTCCTGGAACCAAGGTCGCCGTGAACGTACCCTAGTGCATAGGACAGTACGAAACAAACGAATAAGTGCATCTCAATAAGATGACGTTAGAATTCGCGTCATCTGTTACTGAGCACGGCATCCGTGAGGGAAACGACTGCCCGTCCTACCACTATTACAGTTCGGCTGTGCCTGTTGGTAACCGCTGTCGAAAATACAGTCGCGTGTTGTACACGCTGTTTGGACCGGCTAAGTGAATTGACGATAGATTCACTCGCTGATAGTATACAACCATCTGCACTCATGCAACAAATACGGTTTACGAGCCGCCAATTTCCTACCGATTTGCAACTAATTCCGCACATAACGAATCGCGTTTATGCCAAGTTTGGTGGATCGAAACAATCGTTACCCTTCTCATTCCAGATGGTTATGCGTTTTCGTGCGGCAGTAAGATCGCCAGTAACCCCTGTGCTAATCCGGCAGAAACTATGGACGCCCTTATGCCGACAGATACAATTGCTTCGTCTCAATTTGCTGGCATAAATGGAGAGTTGGTTCCGTTTCGCGCATTGTCGTCGCGTCACCTTCTAATGCACAACTTTGGATGCAACAACATCAATTGCAACGGTTCCGAATATGGTGACTTACACGCCCAAAGCTGCCAACCGCCTGTGGCCCCTCTGTAGACCCCTTACGGCCGATCATGCATACGCGCATTTTATCTATAGATAGTCCCTTGGCGCAACAAACAGCTCTGCGGCTCCTGCAAAATGGCAGCGTAATCGTCGTGCCCACCGATACGGTCTATGGCGTCACGTGTCTATATGATAAGCATGAGGCGATCGAACAGCTCTTCGAAGTGAAGCAAAGACCCTTACACAAGGCAATACCGGTCCTCATAGGCGAACAAGACCAGATATCGCGACTTGTCGCAACACCACTCAGTCCCACGGCGACCCTTCTTGCCGAACGATTTTGGCCGGGTCCGCTTACGCTGATCCTTCCTGCACGAGCGGAGTTGTCCCCAGCACTTACCGCAGGAGGAACAACTGTCGGTGTACGTATGCCTGACCACGACACGCTGCGCAGCCTAATGCAACGCGCCGGCCCTCTTGCCGCCACGAGCGCCAATCGCAGTGGGGAGCCAGAAGCATGTTCGGCACAGGAAGCGCTAGATCAGCTCGGAAATCAGATACCGCTGATTCTCAGCGACGACGAATCCACCACTAGTCCTCATCGTCCACTCGCCAGCACTGTTGTCGACGTCAGCGGCGAATGTCCTGCCATCGTGCGCATGGGACCTATTGCCGTTGAAGTGACCGACTTACTTTCGCGCGCCGGGCACCTTCCATGTTGATTGGTATCGACGCATCGCGTGCAGTACGGTCGACTGTGACCGGCACGGAGCGCTATTCCCGTGAGATCATTCGCAACTTATTGGCTCTGTCTCGGTCATCCGAGCACCGTTGGCGTCTATACGTTGACAGGGAGCCCGATGCCGAACTGTTCCATCTCATGCCAAGTGGGGCGACACTCAACACGCCAACCCACATTGAAATATGCTGCCTGCCCCGTTTGCGCATGTGGAGTCATCGCGCACTGGGACCCGAGATCTTGAACCATCCGCCAGACGTGCTCTTTGTGCCCAGCCACGTCGTTCCCTTTACTATTCTGCCTCCACGATTGCCGCCAACAGTCGTTACAGTCCACGATCTCGGCTACCATGCATTGCCCGGCTCACATACATTTCGCCAACGCCAGTACCTCGCCTGGAGCACGCGCTGGAGCACTTCAGCGGCCACACTGGTGATTGCAGTTAGCCAAGCCACTGCTGCCGACGTGCTTCGCCATTACGTTCGTGATCCCAATAAGATCCGGGTGATTCATGAGGCCGCCGGCGCGTGGGAAGCACCAACTCCTGAAGAAGTGAACGCGGTCAAAGAAGTGTACCACCTACGGCGTCGCTATGCTCTCTACGTTGGCACTATTCAACCGCGCAAGAACGTGGCCCGTCTGATTGAGGCCTACACGATGCTTGCCGATGAGGCATCAATAACATGGGATCTGGTAGTTGCGGGGGGCGCCGGCTGGCTAAGCGAGCCGATATTTGACCTTGTGCGAACAAGCCGATTTGCAGACAGGATTCACCTGACAGGCTACATCCCCGAGGACCACTTGGCGCCCCTTCTTGCCGGTGCGAGCTTCTTTTGCTACCCTTCCTTATTTGAAGGGTTCGGCTTACCAGTCCTAGAGGCCCAGACTGCAGGAGTGCCTGTCTTGACCACTTACTCCTCATCATTGCCAGAGGTTGCCGGCGATGCTGCAATTCTCGTGGATCCCACAGACGTGGACGCTATCGCCGCCGCCATGCTGGAGTTGAGCAGGGATGAAGAACTACGGCAGAAGCTTATCGCGGCCGGCTACGAAAACGTCAAGCGTTTCTCCTGGGAAAAGGCGGCACGCGAGACGTTGGCTGTGTTAGAGGAAGCCGCGCAATCCAAATAGGCGACC
>JBJYXA010000278.1:0-10136 GCA_046259705.1 Caldilineaceae bacterium | reverse complement strand
GAGTTTCGCCCAGGTGCTCCGACGGGCGGACCTGCGCGTGGCCGATGGCGTCGGCATTTTGTGGGCGGCGCGAATGCAGGGGGTCAGACTTCCCGAACGGATAACGGGCTCAGATGGGATATATCGAATATGCGATCGCGCCGCCGAAGAAGGTTGGCGCGTTTTCTTTCTGGGTGCTGCACCCGGCGTGGCAGCGCGAGCGGCGAAATCGCTCAGCGATCGCTATCCAGGCTTGGTCATTGCGGGTGCCTACGCTGGCAGTCCGCAAGATCGTGACTGGCCTATCATTCTGCGAACGTTGCGTGCAGCGAGTCCGGACGTACTGCTCGTGGCCTTTGGCCATCCTCGCCAGGATATGTGGATCGACCGGCATCGCGCGGACCTACCCGTAGGAGTAGCGATCGGCGTGGGCGGCGCATTCGACTTCGTGGCTGGCGTCACTGCGCGCGCGCCGCTATGGATACGGCGGCTCGGGCTCGAATGGATGCACCGGCTGGCGAAAGAGCCATGGCGCTGGCGACGCATGTCCAAGCTGCCTGTCTTCGCGGCGCACGCAGTCCAACAGGCGCTCCGTTCCCGACGATAGCTTCACTACCCCTTGACCGAACCCGCCAGCAGCCCGCGTACGAAATAGCGCTGCAGTGAAAAGAAGACCACTAACGGCAGGATCATGGTTACGAACGCGCCCGCGGTCAACAAATGCCAATCGTTGCCACGTGAGCCGACAATGTTCGCCAGGCGCATGGTCAGCACCTCGGTATCCGGATTGCCACCCAAGAAAATCAGCGCCACGAGATAGTCATTCCACACCCAAAGGAATTGGAAGATGGCGAACGACGCTAACGCCGGCATCGACAGTGGCAACACCAGTCGCACGAATACCGTGAAATGCGAAGCGCCGTCAATAAACGCCGACTCCAGTATCTCTCTCGGTAATGTACGGATATAGTTGAAGAGCAGATAGACAGCCAACGGTAGACCAAAACCGGTGTGGGCCAGCCAAATCGCAAGGAATGTTCCGTTGATGTTTATCCGGCTGTAGTCGCGAAGCAAGGGAACCAGCGCGATCTGAAGCGGTACTACCAGCAACGCGACGACCATAATGAACAACAACCGTCTACCTGTGAAGTTCATCCACGCAAAACCATACGCAGCAAAGGCCGCGATCAAGATGGGGATGACGGTGGACGGCACCGCGACGGCGACGGAGTTGAGGATAGCCCCCCAAAAATTGTCCCCCGGGATGACTTCCACGGTCCCGTCGGGATGCTGGTACTCAAAGTCTTTGCCCATGAGTACCTGTCTATAGTTGTCGGTGGTGAAGTCCCAGTTTACCGCCCAGACCTGGTCCTGCACCTCGATGCGACCGATACGCCGGTTGCCCACCCACTGCACGCGCTTGCCGTTTGGCGTTTCCACGCCGGCCCGTAGCTCCTCGAAGCTACCCGTCGCGCCTTCGACCTCCATAACACCAGTGGAGTCTAGCCCAAGCTCCTTTGGATCGAGTACGGCAACTGTCTCCCAGGTTCTATGTGGGAATATGGTCCACCACCCGGTCGTCTGGATATCGATCCTGGTACGCCAGGACGAGATGAATAGACCCATCGTTGGGATAGTCCAGAGGATGACCAGGATAAGCAGCGTGCCGTTGACCAAAAGGAGGTTCGTCCACTTCTGTCTGCCCCCGCGAGCCACTAGAAAGCCTCCTGTTCTCTGAACTGCCGCAAGTTGTAGATCATTACAGGGATAACGGCAATGAGCAGGATGATGGCTATGGCCGACCCATATCCTGCGTTGCGCGCGATAAACGACTGCCGGTAGAACTGAGTGGCGATCACATCGGTGCCAAACTGGCCGCCGGTCATCACCCAAACGACATCGAATATCTTGAGCGTGAAGATGACGATGGTCGTTGTTACCGTGATAATCGTGCCCCGGATTGTAGGCACCATAATTCGGAAGAAGACCTGAATTTCATTGGCACCATCGACCCTTGCCGCCTCGAGAATTTCGTCGGGGATGCCTTTCAGTGCGGCAGAGAAAAGCACCATGGCGAAACCCGTCTGAAGCCATGCCACGATAATGACGAGGAACAGATTGTTCCACGGACTGATGGCAGTAAAGGCGGGCCATGCGCGCGGTGTACCTCCCAGGGCAACCACTACGGCATTGAGTAGACCAATCTGCGGAGCGTCCACCGGTCGTACGACGTAGATGAAATTCCAGATGACGCTGGCGCCCACGAATGATATTGCCATGGGTAAGAAGATCATCGCCTTGGATATGCGTTCAAACTTGCTGCGGTCGGCCAGTGTAGCGATTACTAGGCCGAAACCTACCGTGAGCGGCACGCCAAACAGTATCCAGAGAAAGATGTTATTGCGGAACGCCTCCCGCATTAAGCGATCGGTGAAGACGGTCACGTAGTTGGCCAATCCGACAAATTGACCATACTGAGGACCGTCGCGATTGAAAAGGCTAATGTAGAAGGTGCGTACTACTGGGAATGCCAAATACCAAGTAAGAATAGCGACGGCGGGTCCCACAAAGATAAACGGTTGCAGACGCGAGCGCCATGTGTCCGGGAAGAGCTCAATGATCCAGTTGAAAACCCAGAAGAGTACGGCAACGCCGCCCACCCCCCAGATGATCGCCACAATCGTGACAAACCACTTGGGCGCATCGCTGTCACGAAGAAAGATGAATCCAGCATACAATCCCAAGAACGTAATGATCGGTATGGCGACGATGATCACCAGCCGCACGATCCATGTCAAGACACCGGTGCCAATGCCAACGTCCTGATTATCCATAGACTTCTCAACGGCCATTAGCGAACTCCCCCTGCGTAGGTGCACCTTTTTGAATTATTGACAACACCCATGGTTTCATCTTTGTCGGTAGCGATTTGGGCCGCCCAGTGCTGGACGGCCCATTGGCTGCAACCTAAAATCTAGCTAGTTCTGCGGCCAGGATGCATCAACCTCCGCCAGAACCGTGTCCAGATCTGCCGAGCCGGACACCCAGTCCGTCATGGCCTTCCAGAACGAGCCGGAGCCAACCTCGCCCGGCATCAGGTCCGAACCATCGAAGCGGAAGCTGGTGGCGTCTGCTACGAGTGTAGCAATACCCCGTTCCAGGTCCACGCCGTACATCTCTGGCGTAGCCGTCTGGTGTGCGGCCAGGGCGCCACCCGTATCCAACCAGCCGGACGCGGATTCCGGCACCGTGAAGTACTCCATCAACGCGCGGACTTCCGGTCGATCATTGAACATCGCCATGATGTCGCCGGCAACTAGGAATGGCTTGCCGTACTGCTCATCAATGGGCGGAAAATAGAAGAAGTCGTAGTCCACGCCTGCCTGGGCACCTTCAGGGAAGAAGGCCGTGATGAAGTTACCCTGCTTGTGCAGCCAGCAGCGAGGCGGGTCCTCGAACATTGGTAGCGGCGCATCACCGAAATTAGTGGTCACGATTGCATCACGACCACCAAGGACGTACCCGTCGGTGAACCAAACCTGGGCAAGAGTCTCTGCAGCATTTTTCACCTCGGGCGATGAGAACGGCAATTCACCTGTCGTCCAAGCATCGTAGTTCTCGAGTGAGGTCGTACGCAGCATGATCTCTTCGATCCAGTCGGTTGCGGGCCAACCCGTGGCCGCGCCTGACTCGATGCCAACGCACCACGGCGCGTCACCGTCAGACACGATCATGTCCGAAAGAGCAATCATCTCATCCCATGTGGTCGGGATCTCGTAGCCGGCGGCGTCGAAGTCATCCTTCGGATACCACACCAGGCTCTTGCCGTTGAAGCGGTGCCATACGCCTGCGGTCTGATCTTCCATCTGGGCCATGTCAAGCCAGCTTGAGTTGTATTGCTGGTCGAGCCATTCCTGGGGGATCCATTCAGTGGGATCCACTACTTTGCCCTGGCGCACGAAGTTTTTGAGCAGACCGGGCTGCGGGAAATCTGCTATATCGGGAGCATCACCGGCATCGACCCGGATGGAGATAGAACCCTCGAATTCCTTGTTACCAATGTAGTTCACATCAATGCCCGTGGCTTCCGAGAATGCTTCCATAGACTTGTTGAACTTCACGGCATCAGCATCTGCAAACGGACCGTCCACGGTAACCGTCGTCCCCGCAAAGTCGCCATTCATGGCCTGCTCGAGGAAGCCGCCCGGAATTACCGGGAAGGCAGCTTCGCCTGACGCTTCTGCAGGAGCGGCCTCTTCTGCTGCCACCTCTTCGGTCGTTGCTCCCTCGGTGGGAGCCTCCTCCACGGATTCTTCTTGAGCAGACGCTTCTTCCGCAGCCGTCTCTTGCTCTGCGGCCGGGGCCTCTGTGGGCGCTGCCGCGGGTGATGGTCCGCCACAGGCAGCAAACACCATAGCGGCGATCAACGTAATGCTGATCAAAAGTAAATACTTGCGAAACATGGATCGTCTCCTTGAATTGGTTGGATCGCTGCGTTCATTGTTCACCGGCCCAATGGGCTGCCCGATGAACCACAACTTGCAACTACGTCGGTCTCCATCGTAGTCGCACCCACTGACATTCACCACGATATTATCGGAATTGGTGTCTGTCGCTCACCTCCCATCCTGCGCGCATGCTTTCCAGAGTTGGCCTGTATATTAGGTGGTCTCACGTTCGACGACGCGAAGGGGTAGTCGTACGTGTTGGATCGCTCGGCCGGGATCGGCTAACCGCGCCTGTAGCAGTTCCACAGAAACGCGGCCCGACTCCTCCAGCGATTGGTCTATGGTTGATAAGGCCGGATAGTCCGCAATATCAAGGTTGTCAAAGCCGATCACTGCCACGTCGTCCGGAATGTACATCCCTGCGTCACGTGCAGCTCGAACTACGCCCAATGCGATGGTGTCGTTGGCAGCAAAGATGGCCGTGGGTGGCTCAGACAACTGCAGCAACGCATGTGCTTCGCGTCGCGCCGACTCCAAGTCGTAGTCACATTGGCGGACATATTCCTCGCATAACTCCACGCCACTGGCTGCCAAGCCTCTCCGATAACCACTCAATCGCAGTTCGCTGGTCCGCAGTGTGCAGTTCGGTATTTCCACATCGCCCCCAATATACGCCAGCAGACGATGTCCTTTACTCAACAAATACTCCGCAGCCAGCTCACCACCGTACTCGTTGTCAATTTCAACGCCGCTCAACGAAGGATGTGAGGTCTCGATCATGACTGTCTGTAAGTCATTTGCGAGAAGACGTTCGACGGCCGGCTGATCAACCAAGACGGACATCAAGATCAACCCGTCCAGACGCCGATATATCGGCAGGGTTGCTAGATGAGCATGGAAACGCTGCTCCGAATCCACATTGTAGAGAACCAGCTCGCCGGAAGTGCGAGTCAACGCGTCTGCAATACCACGCAGGCGCTGGACAAAGGACGGATAGGTGAAAAAGGGAGCCAATATCCCAATCCGCCTATCCGAGCGTCGTGCGCGGGCAGTCGCTTCTGCTTTAGGTACATAACCCAGTGCATCTATTGTAGCCAACACTCGACGGCGCGTTTGCACGTTCACACGATGCGGCGCATTCAGCACACGCGACACAGTCGCGATGCTGACATTCGCGTGTTCGGCGACGTCGTAGATCGTTATTTTCGACACCTGATTACCGGTTCGATGGGCTGAGCCCGTGCCACGGGCCGCACCCACTTCTATTAGGGATACGCTGGAAAATAAAGCGCTTTTATAAAAGCACTTACACACTACAGCTTAGCACAGTTCGAGGTCAGCGTCAAGGCACTCCCGTGGTTCATTTCGAGAAGAGCACAGCCGTTGCCTGGAGTAGTGTTATGTCAATAAATTACGCTCAAAACTTGGGGCGAGATGGAGGACAAAGTGTGGCGCAAATAGGCAAGCGCTTGCGGACGACTCAACTCATCCTAAGGCGGAGTGGTCAGAAAACTGATGTCGGTGATTGGAGAGATGCCCCACTCCTGTAGTCGTTCCATTGCTGCCTGCACACGATCATCGTCGGCATCGCCAACCAGGATCACTTTGTCAAACGAGGACGCTTCCTCCGGCTGTGACACGATCGTGGCGCGGGCATCGCTGACATAGCCCAGCAATCTGCGCATGGTTTCAATACTCTCAGGTGTCGTCATCAAGAGGACGCAGACACGTTCTCGTGTCGGGTCTGGGTGGGGCCAAGGAGGCGGCTCTCGATTGACCTCCTCGTCACCCGCTTCCAAGCCAGTATGTTCGTCGCTCCTGGAGCCGGATTCTACGTCGTATCGTTCCGTGAGATCCAGAGGCGCTGCATCTGGTTCTGTGAAACTCGGTGCTGTGAAACCCGGTTCAGACGATTCAGCTTCCGCGATATCATGCGCAGCGCTATCGGTTTCGTGTCTATCCGCATCAACCGGTTCGCCAGCGTGATCCTCGACCGTAGATCCCGTGCTGTCCCAAGCACGCGGTTCTTCGTTTTGAGCCACATCATCTTGGCCGATTGGAGGCTCGAAATCTGCTTCAGCTTCGCCCGAAGGTCCCGACTGGACGAACGAATCCAAGTCCGAACCAATCCCATCGTCTGACTCCCAGTCGCCATCCTCGGCAGTCCAAGCGATCTCGTCGTGTTCAGGCTCAAACGAGTCCGCTGCACCGGCTTCAACGGCGTCGGTCTCATATCGATCGCTGGTGGGCTCCTGGGACACCTCTTCGGGACCCGCTGCCTGCGCCTCAGTGGATTCAAGATACCACTGGTGCGGCCACGCTTTATCGTAGTCGGATGTAGCCGGATCGCGTGGTATGGGTTCACGAGCAATAGGCGTGAACATCGAGTCTGTCTGGTCATCGGACGATGAAGGTTCGTCCCAGTCGTCATCAAACCCGCCGGTCAATTCTGTTACAACGTTGGGGCTGCTTGGCACGGCCTTACGTCGAAAATCGAGCCAGACGGCCTCCAAGCCGGTTAGGTCGACATCCGCCCAGATGCCCAGCCCTTCCGGTTCCACCATGTAGGTACCAGGCCCCAAAGGGCTAAACTCGACGGCACACTCACCGTACTCGGGCTTACTGCCCGTGCGCCGCATCATTCCTTCCCAGTCATCCTTCCAGATGTAAACGGGTAGGCCACGCATACCCTCGACTTGGACACGCACCACACTGTAACCAGGCATGGAACCTGCGGGGCTGGCGTTTGCCTCCCAGGTAGATACGAGCGGTTGGAACTCCACGTGGAGCCCGTTACGGCCGTCCACTTCCAAATGCGGCTGCTCGTATCCGCCCTCGACTGTCAACGTGTAGACGCCGGATTCCAACTCGTCGAAGTAGAAGCCATCCTCCAGGTTCACCTTCTGCTTGCGTTCGTTCCCCACTGCATCCACGAGACGAGCGCGTTTGCCGGCGCTATCGGGCGCCCATCCAGAAATAACGCTCTTGCCAACCGGCGCGCCTGCCCCAACGGACTCACCGGGAGCGGGGATATATAACTCGACGGATACTGTGTTCTCGCCGTCCAATGCAATATCCGAGCGGCTTGCTACGTCGGCATAGCCCACAATCTCAACGGAGTAGTGGCCCGCGGCTAGTTCCTCAAAGGCGAATGTACAGTCCTCGCGTACTACTTGAGCATAGCGATTAGCCTGATTGTCGTAGAGCCACACGTGCAGATCGTGGCCTGGACCGCAGGCGCCGATCACGCGCCCAAGAATACTGGAGCGGCTGGTATCGTTTGTTTGGTCTACTAGCGTATGCACAAACTCGATAATGGGCATCTCTTTGCCGGTCAGATGCACATACGCTTCCAGGCTGATGGGGCTGCCGAACCTATCGACGACGCCATCTACCGTGACGATATAGTGTCCTGCCTCCAGCGGGCTAATTACTGCCGCATCCGGTCCAAACTCGGGCGCACTTCCCAAATAAGCAGGATCGCTGACCCAGTCACCCGACTGTACTCGCACGGTCCTATTGGCCTGCCCTTCCACAGATACGCAGATCGCACCGGCCTGGCTCGTGCGTCCTGAAGATCGGATGGTATGCCCCCAGCCTGCCACGGCCAAAGAAATGTCTATCTGGCGGACGCCGTCCAGGCTGATGCCGTCCCGTCGCGTGCCCTCTTCCTGCACGCGAACGTTGTAGACGCCCGGTGGAAGGTCGACAAAACGAAAGGATCCGTCGTCGCGCGCCATGGTGACCCACTCTTCACCGTCGCTTGTTCGCAGCAACACCACGACCGCTCCGGCGCCACCGCGCACTGTGCCCGTGATCATGCTCGTGCTTACTGCACCACTGACTTGGCTCAGATCCAGGTCGAGTATCGCTTCCTCCTGACCAGGCAACAGGCTAACCTGCTCGGACACGCCGGTTCCCTCTACGCGTAATATATAGTTTCCCGGCAGAAGGTCCGGTATCACGTAACGGCTCTGTGCGTCGACCGTGGCATGAGCGACCTCTTTGCCCGCCCTTTCCAGTACTATGGTGCGCCGGTCACCTGCATGGTGGACCGCGCCTCGCAGCGTACTACGCGAGCCAACCTCTGCCATACCTTTCCAGCGTCGAACACTCTTGGGCTCCGCCTTGAGCGCCGGAACGATGGGCAGTACACGTCCAGGCCACCGCTCGCTGTACCATGCATGCGGTTCGCACCAAGTGCTGCCGTTACCCAACGCAGCGTTTCCTAGCAGCCAATATGCCGTGCAGAAGTAATAGTCGGGCGCCGCCGCAAATCGCTCGCTCGTTCCCATCATCACGCGACAGGACTCGAGCGTCTGGGCCATGTGGAGATCCGGGGATGTGGCCGGATAGCGCGGGTCAGTGTCTTCGCCTACGAGATAGCCGCATTCGGTCGAGAGGATCGGGATACTGTGTCCTATGTGACGTCTGTTGCGGGCATCGAAGTACTCATAGGCAAGCCAACATGCGTGATCGTCCATGATGGTCGCCCCGGGATTGGCGCGCTCCAGCCGTAACTGGTTCACCTCGGAAAGTGCGCGCCCGCGCCAAGAATCCTCCTGCCATCGTTCGGCAGCGATCGCGGCATAGAAGCGCTGCGTATAGGCTGCCCCCTCCTGGTTACCGATGTCGTACGGGTAATCCATTGGGCGATTCTGAGAATAATTGTGGATCGCCTGCCAGACCGGGCCATCGAACAGATCCCGTCGGCCGCGTGCGACTATCTTGCCCACCAGGTCCCATCGACACCCGTTGGAAAGCGCCGGAACTGCAGGCATTCCGCCTCTTTCCAGGATAGTCTCTATGTTGGCAATAGTATGCTCTACAACGAGGTCCAGCCCGTTGGCAGGCACCCGACCACCCTTCCATTCGGAATCCTGGTCAGGCTCATTGTTGAACTCAAAATAGCGGACGCCAATGCGCACCAGTGCATCCAAATGTACGAGTTCGCGTACGTCCAGCACACCTGGATTGGGGCTCGGCCGGAAAATCCGCACAACGGGCATAATGCCTTCGGAGAGCAGTAACTCAGCAAAGTCGATGGCGCCGTCATGATTGCTGATCTTCACCCACTTGACGCCCATTGCCTTCAACTCCGGGATCCAAAGATCCCGAATTCTGCCCATTCCGACCGCTGAGGCAAAACCGACAGACCAGTGTACACCTATGCCTGTGTCGTTTGCCGGCCGCGGGTATTCATGCAGCTCCATTGGGCCTCACTTGTCTTGTGATGACGCGTGCGCTTGCGTTCGTTTGCATGGTTCGACGAAATGCCCCACCCGAGCAATGTCTATTATAGCGACAGGCGCGCCGAGTTGTCGAACCGTCCGTTCTAGCGAACTTGGCACGGAGGGCCGACCTTTGCGAGTAGCAACCAAGTAATGTATCGTTACATCACTCGGAAATTCTGTGGCTACATACTCTGTTGGGTATTCGTGCGTGAAACCAAAAGGCCGGCGTATTGTACGGTTTGCTACAGGGAACAACGGCTGAATAGCCTACAATGAATGTCCGATTCTTCGTCTACTGACAGGTAATATCGGTCGGCCATGTCGCGACGCAGACAATCGCACAAGCGGTCGAACACAAGTCGAACATAGAAGGTGAGCTTCGAGGACTAGTATGGACATC
Organism: Caldilineaceae bacterium; assembly: GCA_046259705.1. Classification (GTDB taxonomy): domain Bacteria; phylum Chloroflexota; class Anaerolineae; order Caldilineales; family Caldilineaceae; genus JASGTU01. Next base: position 75 of record JBJYXA010000278.1, on the reverse strand, counting down.
GTTCAATCCGTCGGCGAAAAGGTATTGAATAATGTGCAGCAGGTGATCGTGGGCAAGAATCAGGAGATTCGGCTT
>JBJYXA010000277.1:0-2227 GCA_046259705.1 Caldilineaceae bacterium | reverse complement strand
AAGCCTACGACGGAGCAGGGGGCACCCGTCCACGGCACGAACTGGAGAGCGTCATCCGTTAGCGCAGGCGCTGCTCGATATGGTCTCCGCGCTCATCGATGCGAGCCTAATCGACTGCGGGATCAAACGTAATTTTGCCACTGTAGCGAGTCGGAAACGTCGTGCAGTATGTGCTACTGTGCACGATTACAGGGCTCGTGGAAGTGGTCACGCAATGCTTCGTATGGGGATCGGTCGTTCCCAGAAACAGCACTCCGTCGATCTCGATATCCACATACCACCTTACCGAAGCACCGCTGGACTGAGTACACAGGTAACTTGGCGGAACAACGCAAAGCTCGGTTCCGGAAGCAGCGGCGATCCATTGATCCTGAAGTATTGCCCCAGGCGAGCCCTCGCAATCACCGGCCTGCCAAGTCCAGATCAGCCGCTCCGAAATCCCGGACTTAGCAGCCAAAGCGAGCGGTGCCGCGGCAAGCAGCAGGACACAAGCTGCTCGACGTAAGGCAAGGTAACGCTTGTTCGGCATGGCTGCTGGGCTTACGCGCTCTTCTGACTGTCGTCGTCCCGCGGAGAACGGGTCAAGAGTGGTCGATGAGTGAGTATTCGGGTCGATTATCGGGTGTATCCGCGAGCTGGGTGGGCACGGTGTTCGGAATGTCTGCTGCTGGCCGACAACTGCCGGTCGGAGCAGGGCTCTAACCCGTCTCCTTAATGTCGCATACCGGACGTGCTGCGTCGCGGTCGGATTTGCAGGCTGCACTAGATCCTAAGCGACGGGCCGTCGATGTGCTACCCCCACAACCGCTGTAGGGCGTCACTTAAACGGGCGCTCCAGCGGCGGTAGAAGCTGCGGATCAATCGTCAGCGCGATGCCTCTCGCCTGCCCAGGCGCACGACGAATGTATCCTCGCCGTTCAAGCCGGGCCAGCATCGAGTTCACCGAGGGCGCCGTGAGATTGAAATACTGCTGCAGCGCGGCGTGTGTCGGCGCAAGGCCAGCCAGGTTGCTGCACATGTACGCGTGGATGTAGGACAGAAACTGGCCTTGCTTCGGCGTCGGCCGATTCGGTGCACCAATCGAAGGGTCGGACGTTGATTGCTGCACTCCGTTCAAGACAAGAATTGCGGCCTCAAAGGCCGCCAGCGCGTTCAGCATAACCATTTGGACCTCCAGTGGCGTCTCGTCCATGTAGATTTCGTCTTGCACCATCCGCCGCAGCTCGCACATTGAAGACTCAACGGCTTCAGCCGCCGCTTTGGTGTCTTGCTCCGTCGGTGAAGGCGTGTGTCGGGGCATTTCGGGCTGTCACCTCTACTTTGCGGAGCCGCTGGTCTGCTACGTGATCTGAATCTCGCGCGGGATGTCTTCGCGCGCCGACTAGATCGGGCGTGATTCCGTGATCGAAGAGAGGCGGTTGGCGGCGATCAAGAGCCGAAGCAATGTCCTGTCCTTCGATGCCCTAGTGGCGTAACTTGATCTATTCCTTCCTTGATCGAAAGGCCAGGCTCTTTTCCGCGCGACGTATTGTTGCCAACTTTCGGTCGATATCCGAGCTCGGCTGGCTTTGTCTTTGTGTACTGCGCAAGGGCTTCTAGATGTGATGTCAGTGTGCAGCCCGTCATCCCTCCTGTGACTCGTTCTTTATTGCATCGAGCAATTGAGCCTGTATACTGCGCTTTTCTGCCTCCGATGCAGCATCACCTATGGAAGCGAGGAGCGATTCGATTTGTTGCTCCATTTCAAGCATACTCGAGTCTCTCCTGAAGGTGAAGTGTACTGTTAGCTTTCCATCCCTTTTGAAAAGTTTGTTTTCTCTTGTGCTCATGGCTCTTGGGCAGACCAAGCGTTGAGTTTAAGTCGGGACTTACATATGGCGTGTTTTGGTCGGGCGAGTCAGCCAGTGCTCACGTTCGGCTCGGGTGGATTCTTCTAGCGGACACAAAAAAAAGCAACAATTACTCCGAGCCCATACAACGAACGTGTATGCCCGCGTGCTGCGGCTCTTCTGTCAAACGGCCGCTTAACCGCTCCGAGCCTGATCTTGCTGCTGCGCCTGGCGGCGGTCATTTCCCCGTCAAGGCCGAATCCTGCCCCCAGAGTCGCGGCTGGTCAATTTCCGGTGTTGGCCGAATCCAACCGTCCCGGACCGGTTAGGTCCATGTCCGGTGTTGGCCGTCTGCTGCCGCTGACACCTCCACCGACCAAGTCCGCTTACCGCAACGA
>JBJYXA010000276.1:0-5313 GCA_046259705.1 Caldilineaceae bacterium | reverse complement strand
ACTAGTACCGGCTCGTAATCGAAAAAGTCCTCAGTGGCAAGGGCACCTTCGTACAGAGCCTCCGCCCACTGAATCTGGTGCGGCAACAGCAATGGATAGATCTTTTCGCGCACCCGCGCGCGAATGTCGATGTTCTGTTCCCGGCTGGCGGGCGCGATCGTGGGTTTGACCTCTTGTCCCGGTTCGGATAGCGGCGAAGTGTGCAGAGCATACAGAAGCATACCCAGCGTGTCGGCGATAGACGTTTGTTCCAACTCGTCCAAAGCCAAGACTGTTTCGCGAAGCAACGGCTGCCCACGGAGGTATGGATAGACCATGCACCCGCGCTCATAGTGGATTGGTTTCGGGATGCTCACGTTTAGTCGCGGTCGAACCAAGTCCAGAATCGTCACCTCTCGCGCTAACGTATCGGCATCGTGTTCCGTCTTGGCAAAGCGGAAAACGAACTCGCGGTTGACGATGACGACGTCATTGACGAGCCCGTCCTGATTCAGTTCGATCTCCGCAAAATGCTGATCCGGCATTACCTCATTGACGCGGGCGCGCCAAAACTCAATTTCTTGTTTCATCTGTTCATGCCTGTTTGCTTTGCGCTTGCTGTCCAAATCCACAGCAGTTGGTGGCAGCAACCAGGATCGTGAATCCGATCACTCGAAGAAAGCCTCGTCTCCGTCCGACAGATGCTTCTTTGCCTCTTTCACGTTGATGGTTACGCCCAGGCCCGGTTTGTCCCAAACGTCGATAAACCCGTCTACCACGATAGGGTCAGGAAGGCCTTCCACCACGTCATACCACCAGTCAGTCAAACCGATGGGACACTCGAACGCAATGTAGTTCTGGGGCATGGCGGCGGACACTTGCACCAGTGCCGCGAGGCCTATGAGTCCGTCGAGCGTGCCATGCGGCGCCATCAGGATGCCGTGCAAGTCAGCATATTCGGCAACCCATTTGAGTTCAGCCATGCCTCCCACGTCGGCCGGATCCGGTCCCACGATATTGATGGCCTGTTTCTCGAATAGTTCCTTGAAGTTCTGGCGCAGGTAGATCTGTTCGCCGGTATGGATGGGCGTCGAAGTGCTCATGGTCACGTCACGATAGAGGTCCGCCAAGACATAGGGCGTATAGTCGCCCGTAATCAGGTCCTCCAGCCACATGAGGTTGAGGTGTTCCACCGCCTTGGCCAATCGTATGGCATCGGGCACCGTCCAGCCGGGACCGCAGTCGAGCGCAAGGCCGATGCTATCGCCTGTGACCTCCTTCATGGCCTCTACGCAGGCGACCACATGGGCGAGGCCGCGTTCTGTCAGTAGACCGCGGTTGCCATGGCGGCCGCGCGGAAAGACTTCACCGTAGGTAAAACCAGGGACCTCGTTGATCATAGGGCTGTGGAAGCTGATGCCCTGTTTGATAATGGTGAAGCCGGCCGGGTGATCGACCATCTTCTGCATATTCTCGCGATAAGCATGCGGCGTGAACTCGTCCATGTGGAAACGCACGCCGCCATTGTAAACTCGCACCTTATCCCTGATCTTGCCGCCAAGTAGTTTGTAGACCGGCACGCCTGCGGCTTTCCCGGCGATATCCCACAGCGCCATTTCGATGGCGCTGACCGCAGCGCCCCAAGGCTTGAATGCACCTAGCCGGCGGATGGCTAGCATGACGCGCTCTACGTTGGTCGGGTCCAAGCCAAGGATCAAGTCCCGGTAGAAAAGCACATGCGGCTTTAGGTAAGGTTTGGGGGCTTCGGCCTGTCCGTAGCCATCGATCCCTTCGTCGGTGGTGATTCGCACTACCGGGTGGTCGCCGAGGATCGTGCACTTCAGGTCAGTGATTTTCATGGAACGTCTTCCTTCGGTTGTGCTGTCATCGCAGCAGGGGTGGTGTCTAGTTGCAAGAAGGTGGCGCGCTACAACTCAGGCCTTGAAACAAACGTCAGGTTAGTGAAGGCACCCTGCCGGCATGCCGAGTCACCGTGCCTTGCCGGTTCAAGTGGTTGTGTCCGGTCGCGTACACCTACCGCTCCAGCGAGGCGTCGTCGGACTTCTGTTGATAGGCGAGTCGCAGAGGTCTCCACTCACCGTAGCGCATGAGCGGAGTCCAACCGGATGCTTTCGACACCGGTCGCGGTTTCTCATCCGGCTGATGGAGCTGCATGAGTACGGCTACCTCATCACAGCGGTGGAACTTGGGACAATAGATGCACGCTTGCCAAACTTTCGGGCTAATGCTCCAACGATCCACCAATTCAAAGCCGAGGCGGGTAAAGAATCCCTCGCTCAAAGTCAGCGCGCAAACTTCGTGGAAACCCCGTTGTTGCGCCAACTCGACCAGGGCGAGGACGATGGACTGGCCAAGTCCTTTGCCCTGTTGACCCTCGGCAATAGCCAACGAGCGAACCTCGACCAGTTCCTCGGTAAGCGGCACCAGCGAACCGCAGCCAACTACAATGCGCGGTCCGTCCCCGTTTTCGACGTTGCCGCCTTCACATGCTACGAGCCAGTCGGGTAGCGTGCTGATCACGCTCTCCTCGGTACGCGGCAGCATGATGTTGCGGTCGGCGTATTGGTTGACCAACGCCAATATGGTGGGTAGGTCCTGCGCCTGCGCAGGTTCGATTCGATAGGACATGGTGGTTTCGCGGTCACTGTCTTCCTGCAAGTGTGGCACTTCCAGAAAGATTAGCGCGTCGCGGATCGACTACATCTCCTGCAATATCTCGCCAACCGTGGCCACGGCCTGCTTGATCTCATCTTCACTAATCACCAGCGGCGGCACAAAGCGTAGCACGTTTGGTCCAGCGATCAGGACCAAGAGACCACGGTCGTAGGCCGCTGACATAATAGGGGCGGCATCGATGTCCATCTGTACACCGACCATGAGACCCTCACCGCGCACCTCGAGAATATGAGGGCTGTTGAGTTCCTCCAACAGATCGACCAGCAGATCGCCCTTCGCCTGCACGTCCGCGAGGAACGCCGGATCAGCGATACGGTCCACGACGTGATGCGCGACATGTGTCGTGAATGGATTGCCCGCAAAAGTACTGGCATGGTCGCCTGGGTGCATGGCATCCGCGACTTTTTGACGCATTAGGATAGCGCCGATAGGCAGTCCGCCAGCCAACGGCTTTGCAGCGGTAAGAATATCTGGCTCAACGCCATAGCCCTGATAGGCCCATAGGTGGCCTGTCCGACCGACACCACACTGCACCTCATCGAAGATAAGCAGTGCATCATATTCATCCGCCAGTTCGCGAAGGCCTTGCAGGAACTGCTGAGACGCTGGATAGATGCCGCCCTCACCCTGAATCGGTTCCACGATGATGGCGCATACGTTCTCGTCCATCTGCTGGCGTGCGCTTTCGATATCGTTGAACTCCGCAAAGCGTACGCCCGGCATTAGAGGCAAGAATGGATCCTGGTATTTCGGTCTCGGGGTAGCCGCTAGACTGCCAAAGAGTCGCCCATGAAAGGCATTGGAAAAAGCCAGAATGTGATACTTTTCGTCGTGGCCATGTTCGCGGGCATATCGACGAGCGAACTTGAATGCCCCTTCATTTGCATCGGCGCCGCTGAGGCTAAAGTGAACCTTATCGGCGAAACTCGTTTCGCACAGGAGCGCTGCGAGTCGCGCCTGCGGGGCAGTCGTATATAGATTGCTTACATGGAGCATACCGGTTGCGCCGGCCTCCTGCATGGCCCGGTTCACGCCAGGATCATTATAGCCCAGCGCGTTGACCGCGATTCCGGCCACGCAGTCCAGATATGCCTTGCCTTCGGTATCATAGAGTGTGCAGCCTTCGCCCCGCTCCAGCACAAAGGCAGGCCGTCCGTATACCCCCAGTACGTTTTCGTGCTCCAGATCGATAATTTCCTGAGCGTTCATGCTGCCTCCTCTTTCGGAATGGTTCTTTGTGGTTCTGCGGTGATCTTCGTAAGGGTACTGTAGCGCCTCACAATTTCCTCGACCTCCTAGATGTTTGCCCAGCCGACAATAGCCCCGGGCGACGTCTAGGCCTAGGCGTTCCCCAGTACGGCTGTGCCACCGCCCTCCTGCAGACCCGCTAGGTTGGTAATTACGGCCTGCGCTACCCCGTTCTGTACGGCGTGGAGTGCACTTCGCACCTTCGGAATCATGCCGCCGGTGATGAGCTCTTCGTCGATCCAATTCTCCGCTTGAGCTGCGGTCACCGCGCGCACGACACGCCCCGCCACGAGAATACCGGGCACATTACTTACGAATATCAGGCGTATAGCGCCCAGTTTAGCGGCCAAAGCAGTTGCCGCATGGTCGGCATTGACGTTGTAGCTGAGGTTATCCAGCTTGCCGAAACTGATGGGGCTGACCACAGGCACGATACCGGCATCAAGTAGTGTGGTCAGGAGAAAAAGGTCCATGTCCTTAATCTCTCCGACGCGACCGAGGTCACCTAGCGGATGCCACATCTTCTCTACATAGATAGTGCCGTCGTCCACACCACTGATCCCTGCTGCGCGGATCCCGGCGCCCACCAGCGTGCGTACGACGCGCTTGTTGGCGAGTCCGCTCAATACCATTTCGGCGACGTCCATGCTCGCATCGTCGGTGACGCGCAATCCTTCTACGAATTGGGGAGTCAGTCCGAGCTGTTCCTGGTAATACGCGATCGTCTTGCCGCCACCATGAACGATGACGGGTGCCTTTTTGTCGTCCTGCAAATTGCGCACGGCGAGGGCCAGACCCTCCAAAAAGGCGGGATCGTCCAGTTCGTTGCCGCCTACTTTGATGACGACAGTATACCGTTGCGTAGCGGGCTGTCCGGCGTCCTCTATATTGGGTAGTTCCGCTGTGTTACTCAATGTAATCTTTTGCCCTTCTCGAATGGACGCCGGTTGCAATAGGTTCGGTGCCATCTTTCAGGCCGTTCTGCATTGCCGCGCCTACGGCTGTCACAGATGGGTCCGACGCTTCCGCTAGCATCGACGCCACATTCTGCCGGTCGCTGACGCTGCGGTTCTGGCTCAATTTGTACTGACCTTCCAGTCGCGCCACGGGCAGTTCGAAGCCAACGATACCTTGCATCAACCCTTCTCGGAATGTCTGCGGGAGTGAGTTCCACTGCAAACCATAGGACGGTTCGTATGTATCGATCAGTTCGGCCAACATGCTGCGCATGGAGGATGCCTGCGTGGCGTGGATCGCGTGCGGAACGCCGTAGGCATGTACGGCCATATAGTTCCACGTTGGCACGCTCTCCCGCTTCTCATAGGCGGACGGCGACACATATGCGTGCGGTCCGCCGAAAATGACCAGCGCCTCGTCGCCGTCAAAGGT
>JBJYXA010000275.1:0-13615 GCA_046259705.1 Caldilineaceae bacterium | reverse complement strand
CCAGAAATGCGGCGGCGTCCAATAGAAGACCATCAGCACCATCAGCACCGGCAGCAGTGAAATCTCGTTGGCCACTGCGGCCCATCCCACCAAGGGGGGAATAGCGCCCGCGAACCCGCCGATGACGATGTTCTGCGTGCTCGTGCGCTTGAGCGTCCACGTGTAGACGCCCACGTAAAACGCGATGCCAAATAGCGCCAGGCTCGCGGTCAACAGGTTCACTGTCCACCAAAGCTGAACGAAGCTCAGCGCGCTCAGCAAGATTCCGAACGCCAATACCTGGTTTGGCGTCATGCGGCCCGCCGGCAGAGGGCGCAGACGCGTACGCACCATCACGTGGTCGATATCACGATCGACATACTGGTTGATCGTATTGGCGCCGCCAGCGGCCAAGAACCCGCCCAGCAGCGTCCACACGATCACCATGCCTCCGGGAGGCCCGTCTCCGGCCAGGAACATGGGTACGAATGTAATGATCAGCAGCAATGAGATAATGCGAGGTTTCGTCAGCGCCACATAGTCACTGACAGCACGACGCAGGAGCTGCTGCCCTTTGGTTAGGGTCGCTCCGTCCTTGGTAACGGCTACGGTCTCAAATGCGCTCATAGATAACGGTCTCTCTCAGCCCCAGTCTCGTGCTCAGTCGTCAAGCTGTTGATTTAGATGAACCTCAGGCGTGCCCGTGTTGTGTGGGTACGTCGGGCGCCCTAGGATACCGGTCCGGCTCAAATTCGCTCTGATTATCCCGACCCATGCCGTCTACGTCAAGCGTGGTTTCCGAGTCCGATTCCCGATCCGCGGAAGCGAGCCGTTGCCCGCGCGTCTCTTGCTGATGGATCAGGACCAGGTAGCCGATGCCCAAAATGGCGGAAAACATAAACCATTGGATGGCATACGAGAAATGATTGCCCTCGTCCAGCGCCAGCGGTTCGTCGCGTATCGGGACCTCCGTCCGCGACCGCCCCTCTTCGGGCAGCTGCAGGATAAACACCGGCATCAGCTCGTACGGCATCTGAGGCTGTATGGCGTCGATGTTGAGTAAGAACCACTCCGTCTGCGGCTCGTCCGGGACAGGCGGCGCCTCGCCCGACGGCGATACCTGAGTTTCCTGGATCAAGCCCACCACATCGCCGGTCGGTCCCTCTTCAAATTCGGACCAGTGTTCCGGCGCCGAAAGCTTGTACGGAACCCAGCCTCTCGCCACGAGCACCGCGCGGCCGTCGTCCATCACCAACGGCGTCACTGCGATCACCCCGGGCGCTCCGTCACGCGGGCGTTCCTTGAGCAAGATCTGGTGGTCATAGTCGAATTGGCCGGTTGCCTCGACGCGGCGATACTCAAGCTCCGAAATGTCGGCGGGCAATCCCTCGGCCGCTATGTCGAATGGCGCCTCTTGCCAGCGCTCCGCCACCCTTGCATTGAAGGCCCGGCGCTGGTCCAGCCTGTCCAGTTGCCAGAATCCAAGCCTGATCAGCAACAGGACGCCCAAGATGACCAGTATGGTCTTCCACCACCAACGACGATTGAAGAGCTTCGTCACTACCACAGTAAAACCTTTCAATTGGCCTTCACCTGCGCCGTGTCGACGGCGTCACGGTGATTGTGCCGGCCACGCGGGGCAGGTCGTTCGCCACTTGAGCCCGAATCGCGGCGGCGCGCATACACGCTCAGGGCGGCCAACAATACGATGATTGTGGCCCCCGCTGCGGCGATCGTCGTCGCATTCATGCCTCGCGCTGCCGCAACGTCCGCTTCGAACCCGACTGTCCCGCCGCCGGCCGGACCGCTGACGGCGACCTCGACTGCCCATCGACCCGGGGCAGGCAGCGCCACGTCAGCCTCATAATAGACTGTACCTAGCGACTCCTGCTCTTGCGCATGAGCCACTATCGGCTCACCCGCGCCGTTTTCGTCACCGTAGATGTCTACCTGCACGGGAGTATATGTGACGACCACCTGTGCGTCTGTAATAGCTACCTCATCTTGAGTGGAACTATCGACGCCCCCGCTGCCTCCGTTGGATGCATCTCCTGCCGGCAAGGTTACGCCCACGGTCAAGTGAGCGTCGCCCGCGCGCAAAGGATCGGGTTGGCTCCACGCGTAGACACGGTAGGGGCCGGCGTTTTGGCCGGCGAGGCGGGGCGTTCCGCCGCCGTGCGCGGCAACGGGCTGCGCAAAAAGTATGGTCAGCGCGAGTACAGTCAGCGCAGCCGCAAGCGGCAGCGCAGTCTTGCGTGGCTCTATCATCGTACGCCGGCCGCCGGTCTATCGTCTGTGTGCAAACGCCGCCACTTGTTTTGTAGTGCGCGATGCTCCAGCCCCGGCATGATCAGGGTCGATTCATCTTCCCAATCTCCGGGTTGCAGCGGCACCACATCGCTGCCGCCAAACATCCGGGCCAGAACAATCAGCGCGGCCATGATGAACATCATGCTGCCGGGGATCCACATGATGACGCCCCCGAGCATCTGATCTTCCATTAGGCTGACGCCCCATATACGTGGCACCGATGCGTAATAGCTATAGATTACCGTGCTCGAATAGGCGATGCTCACGCCGACAAACATGGCGGGCGGGATGGCGCCGATTAGGTACGCCATGCGTCCAAAAGCAGGGAAGCGCCCATGAATGTGCGGTGCGGCGCCGATCACGGGCCACCAGAAGAGCATCGCGGCGAGGAAAAACGTGATGTGCTGGAAATCGTGTACCGTGTCGTTGCGCAGGGCCAATCCGTACAGATTCGCATCATGCCAGCCTAGATAGACTGTGATGAATACCAGCCACGCAAAGATGGGCTTCGTGGCGGCCGCCATCAATCGGCGGAAGGACGAATCGGAACGGAATAGCCCCGTCATCACCTTGCGGCCCGGCCGCGGCAGTCCCCATACGATAAATGGATAGGGATTCCCAAGCAATAGGAGGGGCGCCGCCACCATGATCGTCAGCATATGCTGCGTCATATGCATGAAAAAGAGCTGCCCCCCCAATTTGTCGATGGGCGACATGAGGGCTGCGGCAAGAACGAATAGGCCGCCCAGATACGCGGCTAGACGCGCGCCCGTGGCCAGCCCGCCTCCGCTACTCCTGCGGCGCAAGCGCACCCAGCCCAGTGTGTACAATAGGCCGAATGCAAGCAACACAATCACAATTTCGAAGCGCCACTCCCATGAAGAGAGTAGCGCCCTTACAAGTGGATGCATCGTGCTAGCCGTGCTTCCTGTCTCGTTCCTGTCCCTGCCATCCAAAGGCGGCGGGCATTCGCGCCCTATCCGCTACTGCAAAGCCCACATTTCCCGAATGTCCAACTGGACAAAGATACTCCTAGTGTGGGGCCGTCCCGATCAAGTAGATCGCTGGGTAGAAGAAGATCCAAATCACGTCCACATAGTGCCAATAGATGGCGCATGACTCGACGCCCCAATTGCGTTCCTCGGAGAAATGTCCCTTGCGGCCGAGGTTCCAGACAATGAAGATGAATATGATGCCGCTGATCACATGCAGCGCATGCATACCCGTCATGGCGAAGACTACGCCTCCGTAGACGCCGTCGGAAGGCGTCAGGTGTCCCTGCACCAGGCTCGGGAACAGACCCCACTCAAAGACGACCACGCCCAGCAGGAAAATCGTGCCCAGGATGGCGGTCGCCACCAGCCCGCGCAGGAACGTCTTGCGGTCACCGTGTTCGATGGCAGTCTCAGCGATATTCATCGCGAAGCTGCTGAGCAGCAGGACCGACGTGATGATCAAACCGACGAGCTGGTCCAAATGGGGTCGTGTGTTTCCCCACAGATAGAAGCGAGTCACCAACAGACCTGCGAACAAAAATCCCTCGGACGCAAAGAACAGCCAAAGCCCAAAGCGATTGTTGCGTACCTGTTGCGTGTACCCGTAAAGCGTTTCGGCGACTGCTGTCATGGTTTAGTGCTCTCCCTCAGGATTCCAAAGTCGGGAAATGTGCATGTATGCCTGGATCACGATGATGGCCTTAAAGAGAGCGATCAACATCAGAAAGATCGCACTGCCAAGCTCGATAGCCACAACGTATTCCACGACGGTTAAAGCCGCCAGTACGAGCGCCACCAGCGCCGACCGTACGTACAAGGTCCGTCTATCTTTGCTATTCGTCATCTTTGCGGTTCCCTTTATTCCCTTGCTCGTTTAGTCATCGCCCACTGCAGGCGCCATTTGCACGTATACGGAACCCGGCCGGCCGTAGTCATACGGCTCTCCCACAATCGAAATTGGTGTCGCATAGCTATGCTCGGGTACCGGTGACGGAATTTGCCATTCGGGAGACCGCGAGCGCCACGGGTTGTTGCCCGCCAACTGGCCCACCTCCGCACTCTGCAACAGGTTGTAGATCATGATCAGCACGGAGAAGGCGATGGCGAAGCCGGCCAGCGTAATCAGAAGTTGCCCTGTCTGCACACCCAGCATGGCGTCGTAGTCGACGATGCGGCGGCGCATACCCATGACGCCGATGGACATCTGACCCAGGCTCATCACCCAGAAAGCAGGCGTCATTATCCAGAAGTGCAACTTGCCCAGCGCCTCGTTGTACATGCGCCCGGTGACTTTTGGATACCAGAAGTAGAGCGCAGCGAAGAACGGGAATACGAATCCGCCGAAGATGGTGGCGTGGAAGTGGCCCACCACGAAGTAAGTATCATGCAGGAAGAGATCGGTCGTCGTCGTGGCCAGAATAGGGCCGCTCAGGCCACCGATCAAGAATACCGAAATCGCGCCCAACGTAAACAGCATTGGCGTGGGAAAGGTCAGCTTGCCGCCCCACATGGTGCCCAGCCAGCTAAAGAACTTCACGCCCGTGGGCACGGCCACCAAGAATGTGCTCAACATGAAAGGAACACGCAGCGCCGGATTGTAGCCCGAGGTGAACATGTGATGGCCCCAGACGATGAAGCCCACCAGCGCGATGGCCAAGCTCGACAGCGCGATCCAGCGGTAGCCGAACAGTGGTTTGCGTGAAAAGACCGGCAGAATCTCACTGATAATGCCCAGACCCGGCAACACGAAGATGTAGACGGCAGGGTGCGAATAGAACCAGAATAGATTCTGGAACAGCAACGGCTGGCCGCCCTGATCCGGATTGAAGAAGCCCATGCCCAAGAGACGTTCCCAGGACAACATGAGGAAGGAGAGCCCGATAAGCTGTGTCGCGGTCAGCTGGATCAAGCTCGTCGCCACGATGGCCCACACGAAGATAGGCATACGGAACAGGCTCATGCCTGGCGGCCGCATGCGGAAGACTGTCGTGAGCAGGTTGAGTGACCCCAACACCGATGAGAGACCGATCAGAAAGATCGCATAGAACGTGAACTGGAAGCCTACCGACCCTATCAGACTGAGCGGCGGGTACACAGTCCAGCCGCCATCCCAACCGAAGAAGAGGCTACACATCAAAATGACGATGCCGGGCACGTTGATCCAGTATGCGAATGCGTTCAGCCGCGGGAAGGCCATATCCTCGGCGCCGATCATCAGCGGAACCAGATAGTTCGCCATACCGCCGACGCCCAATAGGATCGAGGCCAGCGCCACCCACCCGTGCATGCTGAACAACGTATTATAGGTGGCGGGATCGAGGAATTGTAGCCCGCTACGCGACAGCTCCGTGCGGAAAATCAGGGCAAAGGTGCCGCCGATTACGAGCAGCAATATGCCCGTCACGGTGTATTGGATACCGATCACCTTGTGGTTGTAGTCAACGCTGAAATAGCGCGTCCAGGACGGCTTGCCCTCAGGCGGTCCGTGGTGCAGGGGCGTCTCGACTCCCTTCATCCACATGAACCAGTCGCTCATCGCGCCCACGCCGATCATGAAGCCCACGGCGCTGAGAATGATGCCGCCGACCAGAACTGGCTCTTGATCAAAGACGGGGTCCATGCCGAAGACGGCTCGGAACAGCAAAACGAGCGCCATCCCGGCGGCAGCGCCAAGTGCTTGCCCGGCCAAGCCCCGAGACAACCCTAGAGACCAAATCGACATTCGCGTATCTCCCTTTCCATGCCGTACTCTACCATTCCGTCACTCTTTGCTCATTGCTATGAAAGCCCAGACGAACGGGCCAGTAGTTTCGCCAGTGTTGCCATTTCCATCGGCTACCCTCCGCATCCCGGTGGAAATGCCTACACAGCCTAATTGTTGGAAGTGGACGCTCCGTTCTGCACCGCCGGAGCAGCCTTTACCAGCGCAGTGTCCGGCTCTTCGGGCGTCACGCTTGCGCTCTGATCGGCTAGCCAGGCGTCGTAATCCTCCTGTGACACGATGCGCACCGTGGCCAGCATGCTGTAGTGGCTCAAGCCACATAACTCGGCACAGCGCAGTTTGTATTCACCGATCAACGTGGGCGTGAAGACGAGCGTCGTTTCCTTGCCGGGAACGAGATCTTGCTTCATTCGCATCTCGGGAATCCAGAACGAATGGATCACGTCGCGCGAGTTCATCAACATGCGAGCTTGGCGGTCGACTGGCAACACCAACTCGGTGGAAAGGAAACCGTCCTCCGGGTATTCGAAACTCCACGACCACTGGAAGCCCGTCACGTTGACCTTGACCTCGTTCGGCGCTGCTTGGGTAATGTCGTTCAACGTCACAATGCCGATATATCCGAAAATGACGACAACGATGAGGGGTACGACAGTCCACACGACCTCGAGCAGACTGTGGCCCTCAAAATGCTCTCCGTCCCCATCGTCGCCCGGCCGGCGCCGAAATGCGACGACACTGTAGAGCATGAACACCACCACCAACGAGAAAAGAAAGGCGATGAGGATCAAATGTAGATTCACGACGCCATCGACTACGGAAGCCTGCCTGCTGGCCTCAACAGGCAGGGCAAGGACCGTGTCCAAGAGCCAGTACATGACGCCCGTACCAATGGCGATGAGGGCGCCGGCAATGATGAAGTGGCGAATATCACCGGCCGATCTGGGCATTGTCTTTCCCTTCTATGCGTTTCGCGTTCGGATTCATCCCGATTCCTCTAGGCTTGCTAAGCAAAGCTCGCTGACTGTTGCGCCAACAATATCGCGGCGGACGCAACCTGCGCGCCGCCGCTCGCTTCTCCCCCGTTTCAATTTGGTCGCAGCATCGACGGCGCGACCTCACCTGCCTACGGCAGAGTGAGCAGCCGCTGCCACCAACTGTACGATGCCGCAGCGATAATCGCAGTGAAACCGATCGGCAGCGCCGTCAAAATCATCTCGCGCCGCACGCTCAGCCGGAACGCACGCCGCCGAGACTCTTCGGCCACAGTTTCGTATTTCTGCACGGACGCGCCCGTCGTCCACACCAGCCACACCTGCAGCAGGAGGAACGCAACGAATCCGGCCACCAAGAAACCGGGGAAGAACTGTACAACCCCGTTCGGCATCCAATGGAATTGCGGCAGTGAAATGACGGAAGTGGGCAGGTAGCTGAGTACGATCCAACCAATCACGCCGACCAAGATCGATACGGTCAACACCACTCTAATCTTGCGTGCCACGGCAATTCCCCCGTCAAACGCTCGCAGTCCGGCCCTGGAAAAATGACGGCGCGGATTGTAGCAGCAATGCCAGAGCGTGTCAAACCGCATTTTCGCCAACGGACATTTTGCGCTGAGCCGTCTTCCATACTACAATGCGCAAGTAATTTAGAATCGTTCCAAACAAGGCTGCAATACGTGTAAACAAGTGAGAGCATGGCAACTTCCGACGTTTTCCTCAATGCCATACGCCAGTCCGGCCGGCGCGTCACCGAGCAGCGCCGCGTGATCTGCAACTATTTGGCCAATACCCGAGTCCATCCATCGCCTTCGCGAGTCTTCGACGACATTTCCAGAGAGCACCCGGAAATTAGTAGGGCGACCATCTACAACACGCTCAACGTTCTCCAAGACCTGGGCGCCATTGTGGAAATCAGCTTCGGCGATGGGCACACGCACTATGAAACGAACATGGCGCCGCATGTGAACCTCGTGTGCCTGCGTTGTCACGAAATAACCGACGTTCCCGTCGTGCCCGACTTTGTCGCGCACGAAGAACGGTGGCTGCGCGATGGCTTCTATCCGCTCGCCGTCAAGATGGACGTGTTTGGCTTTTGTGAAAAGTGCAGCCGCCGCAGGCGGTCAGAGATCCGCGAAGAATGGCTTCGCAATACTCGCAACGGTGAAACGGCTAATAACAACGCGTTCGATCCAAGAAATCCTGGAGGGGACAGTTGACCACGGAGACAGTGCAGGCAGTCATCGAAACAAGGAACGGCGGCCGCTCTAAGCTCGCATCTGCGACGCCGTTCAACCTATGGCGCGAGAACTATGAACTCGTACTGGCCGCGGTTACGCTAATTGCGCTATTGATTGGCTGGATCGGTGGTTCCGTTACCGGGGCACTGCCACCGTGGGCCGTCACCGCAGCCGCCTTGGTGGCCTTTGCCGCGGGAGGTTACGCCGGAACCAAAGGCGCGATCGAGTCGGCGAGCGAAGGTCGCCTCGACATCGACTTTCTGATGATTGCCGCAGCCGTCGGCGCAGCCCTCATCGGCCAGTGGGAGGAGGGCGCATTACTGCTCTTCCTCTTTACGTTGAGCGGCGCACTCGAAGAATTTGCGATGGACCGCACGCGCCAAGCGATTGCCGCGCTCTCCGACCTGCGCCCCGAAGTCGCATTGGTACGCAGAGACGGGACGGAGGTCAGCGTGCCCGTCGAGTCACTCCAAATCGGTGAGATCGTGCTGACCTATCCCGGCGAACGGCTGCCCGTCGACGGCGCCGTGGTCAAGGGCACCAGCACGGTAGACCAAAGCCCCATCACCGGCGAGAGTGTGCCTGTGCTCAAAGAGGTAGGCGACGAAGTTTTCGCTGGCACCATCAACGGAGGCGGGTTGCTGGAGATCGAGGTCGTCAAACCCGCGTCCGAGTCCACGCTCAGCAAGATCATCGACCTGGTCTCCGAAGCACAAGAAGACGCCGCGCCGACCCAGCGCTTCATCGATCGATTTAGCCAACCCTACACCTACGTCGTATTGGGCGCTACAGCGCTAGCCTTCATCATTCCGACGCTATTCACGGATCAACCCACGGATCTCATATTGTATCGCGCCATGACATTGCTCGTGGTCGCCAGCCCTTGTGCTCTGATCATCAGCACGCCCGCAAGCATCCTGAGCGCTATCGCCGCCGGCGCCCGCAACGGCGTGCTGTTCAAAGGCGGCGCCTATCTGGAGAAGGTCGCTGCCATCAATGCCATGGCCTTCGACAAGACCGGCACGCTAACGTACGGCCATCCGGTCGTCACCAATGTTCATCCGCTCACAGGCTACTCCAAGGAGGACTTGCTGCGTATTGCCGGTAGCGCGGAGTTGCGTAGCGAACATGCCATCGGACGAGCGGTCGCCGAAGAAGCCATGAATGAAGGCATCGAATTGCAGGAGCCCGCCGAATTTCGCGCCATTTCGGGGCACGGCGTGGAGGCCCGGTTCTATCGTGGCGACAAGGTCGAAACCATCTATATCGGCAACGATAAGCTGTTTATGGACGGGGACATGAATTTTTCGCCCGCCATTGGCCTCATCGGACAAGCGCTTCAGAAACAGGGCAAGACGGCCATGCTCGTCGTCCGGCGCAGCACCGTGGAGGACACGCTGGGTACGGAGCGCGACTGGGAGGTGGTCGGTTACCTAGCTGTAGCGGACACCCTGCGTCCCGAGGCGGCCAATGCCGTCGCCGCGTTGCGAAAGGTAGGTATCGAGCGCATCGCCATGTTGACCGGCGACAACGACGCGGTGGCGCAGTCGATTGCCGCCGAGGTCGGCATTACCGAGGTCTACAGCAGCCTGTTGCCCGAACACAAAGTCGACGTCATCCAGCAATTGGTGGAGGAGAATGAGGTAGGCATGGTCGGCGACGGCGTCAACGATGCGCCGGCGCTGGCGACCTCGGATGTTGGCATTGCTATGGGCGCCGGCGGCACCGACGTGGCGCTGGAAACCGCCGATGTCGTGCTCATGTCGTCAGACCTGTCCCGATTGCCGTTTATGGTGAAACTGGGACGCAAAGCGGAGCGAATCGTTCGCCAGAATGTGATCTTCTCGGTCAGTGTGATCGCAGTGCTGGTCACGTTGACCATCATCGTACCCATATTCGTCGCCGGTTTCGTTATGCCCCTTCCGCTGGGCGTGGTCGGCCACGAGGGCAGTACGCTGATCGTGGTGGCGAATGGCCTGCGCATGCTGGCCATGAAGCCCGAATAGCCAACTTGTATTGACATAACGTAGGGGCGCAATAGATTGCGCCCCTACGCGCTGGCTGCGCCCCAGCCTTGTCCGCTTTTCCCTGCAGAAGCCATCCACTCCCCAGGCACTTTGCGGCCTTCCGCAAAATCACGTAGATGGTTGCCGACAAAGATCTTCGGTGCGTTCTACGGCCGCGCCGGTGAGCCGTCCGGCCAGCGCGTCTGTGTCCAGAACTCCACCGTGTCTTCGGGCGGATACTTGGCCGCCAAATCCTCGTCGATGTCTATGCCCAGGCCCGGCTTACCGTTGGGATACATGTACCCATTTCGCACTTCCGGCAGTCCTGGAAATATCTCATAGACATGTTCCGGGAAGCGGCACCATTCCTGAATACCGAAGTTGGGCGACCAGAGATCGAGATGCAGATTTGCGGCATGCCCGACAGGAGAGGTGTCGCCGGGCCCGTGCCATGCCGTGCGCACGCCGTACATCTGTGCATGAAGCGCCACCGCACGCGCCGGCGTGATTCCGCCCATCTGGCTTACGTGCATGCGGATGAAGTCGATCAGCCTGTCCGATATCAGCGGCTGCCATTCGCGAGGGTTGTTGAAAAGCTCACCCATAGCCAGCGGCGTGGCGCACTGTTCGCGAATACGTTTGAACCACTGAATATCTTCCGGCGCCAGCGCATCTTCCAGGAAGAAGAGCTTGTACTGCTCCACGTCCTTGGCAAACTGCACCGCGTCGATGGGCTGCAGGCGCTCGTGGATATCGTGCAGCAGCTCCACTTTGTCGCCTACGGCCGCGCGCACCTTCTCGATCATGTCCAGCATGTTGCGTACGTAGGCGCGCGGATCATAATAGTGGCCGTCAGGCGATCCGTCCGGCCGCGTGAAGTCGTCGGTCTTGCCGCCGTAGCCGCCCAACTGCACGCGAACGTAGCGGTATCCCTGTTCCAGGAAGGCCTGCACATTGTCCACGACTTCCTCGGGCGTGGCGCCGTTGGCGTGCGTGTACGTATCCGCCGCCTCGCGGCACTTTCCACCCAGCAGGTCGTAGACGGGCATATTGGCCATTTTGCCCTTGATGTCCCACAGCGCCTGGTCGATGCCGGAGATGGCATTGTTCAGCACCGGCCCGTTGCGCCAGTAGCTGTGCACCGTGGCCATGCGATAGAGTTCTTCGACGCGTGTCACGTCTCTGCCGATGACGAACGGCTTCAGGTGCTTCTCGATAGCGCTAACCACTGCGTTCCAGCGCTGTGTGAACGTGGCGCATCCCAGCCCGTACAGACCGGGTTCCGACGTAATTACCTTGACGATTACGAGCCGTGAATGGTCCGGCTGCGTGACGATGACCTTCACATCCTCGATGGTTACCGGCATGCTTGTCTCCAGTGACTTGAGTGAGTTTGAAAAAGGGAAGAAAGATGGTGAAGCCCTGTACCTACTGCGGCATAAAGAACTCGTAACGCGCCGGGTCCGCGTATCCGTCCACCTGTTCAGTCGATATGCCTGGACTGTGTAGCGAGGCGCTGACGACGCGCTTGTTGAAAGCGCTCACGTAGTCGCTGGCGAGATATTCGCTCACCGGCATCCACTTGGCTTCTTCGATTTCGTTTTCCTGGATTGTGATGTCTTCACTCATGGCGTGCAGGCGACAGATGAAATAGATGTCCGACTTGTTCCACCGGTAGCCGTGCCAATGACGAAAACAGACCAGCGCATCGAATGCGGCTTGTACGCCGGTCTCCTCCTTGACTTCGCGGATCACTGCGTCGATCAGATGCTCTCCCGGCCGCAGGGCGCCGCCGGGTAATTTGTAATAAGGCTGGCTGCGGTCGCGACGATGCCATTCGCTGACGACAAGCAGCTGTTGGTGATCGTTCAGCACGACGCCCCCGGCGCCAATGTAGTGGGTCGCATAGGTAGGGACTTCCGCTGTTGCCTTTAGCGGGTAGTACAGGGTCAGGGCCCGATCGGTAGTGTGGTGGAATAGAAAACCGGCCGTTGTCGCAATCGGGACGAGTGCAGCTTGCTCGATGGGCAGTTCGAGCCAGACTACACTGTAGCCCTGCGATTCCCACTCGCTCAGCGAGTCGGTCAGTATTCGGCGAAACGCATCGGGATCTCGTGGGAGCCGATCGGTTTGAATTTCGATGCCGTTGAAGCGGTTGACTTCATGTGCGAGGGTCGGGTTTGTCATCGTATTGCGCTTGCAGTTGAGCTTACGTTCGCACGGTGCTAGGCAGACATTCTATGTGACCGGGCGCATGCTCGGCAAGATTGAGCACCCGACGTACCAGATGCGGTGTACTCGGAAAATGAGGTTAGGTGACGCCTTGGTAAACGATGGGAAAATCGATTTCCGACCGAGTTTGTCCTTAATGGTGGAGTAGCTTATCCAGTAACACTCGCGCCCAACCAGCGGTCGAACCAGGCAAATGCCTCCGCCTGCATTTCCAGGTCGAACTTGTGCGGACCGGGATAGAAGCTGCACTGGTACCGGTCGGCCGCGCCGGCCTTCTCAAAGACCTCGCTCAGGATCCCGTCGGCGCGCTGCATCTCCGGCAGCGTAAAGAGTGGATCCTCTGAATTGTTGAGCACTAAGGTGGGAAGTGGCGCGCGCAGCCCAAGGATTTCTGCATATTCCAGCTCGGGCGGCAGCAACGGAACATAGCACATAAAAGTATGTGTGAAGCTCCGGTTCAGCGCATAGTCGCGCCATGTGGTCATCATCCCGGCGCAGACCGCGCACCGAATCCGGTCATCCAAACCGGCCAGGAACACGGTGCGCAATCCGCCACCCGACAGCCCGCCGCACCCTACGCGGCTCGCATCCACGTCCGGTCGAGCGCACAACACGTCGAGCGCCGCCTGGTCTTCGGCAGAAAAGACGCCGGGCCACGTGGTCCCCGCGCTGAATAGCGATTTGGCCATAATAGATTCGTGGCCAGCTGCCCATCTGTTGTAGGCAACGATGGTCTCCGACTGCTCGTCCTCGTCGTTGGCCAGGCCATCGCGTATAGCTTCGGGCACGTCCGCCAACCGCACGCGGCGGCTACCGAAGGCAAAGGCGTCCGGCGCCAGCACGGCATAGCCGCGCTTGGCCAGTTCATTTGCCCAGGCCACGCCGCCGTAAATCTTGCCCTGAAGCTCGGAGATGATTGGGTGAGTCTCGTTGGAAGTACGTGTGATCTTGCGCTTACCAAAGTACTTATTACCGCTGTGATCGTGCAAGGCGAGCACGGCCGGCAGCGGACCCTCGGCGTCCGCCGGCTTAAGAAAAACGGCTTCGGTGGGCGGGCCGTACGGTAATTGCCAGCGTAGCTTCTCCACAAGCAACCCGTCGTACTCAGCGCTGTCCGTCACGACAACGTCGC
>JBJYXA010000274.1:0-2672 GCA_046259705.1 Caldilineaceae bacterium | reverse complement strand
GGTGAGCTCATCTATGCCGACTTTGACGGCGTTGTGGTCATCCCCAGGAGCGCTGAAAAAGATGTGCTGCGCATGGCTGTCGACAAGGTAGGGAAGGAGACTGCGTCGAGGCAGGCACTGCTCAACGGTGAGAACTTGAGGGAAGTCTACGCCACTTACGGCGTGCTATAGCCGCCCTATGCCAGTAGGTCAGAAGATCGGCGAGGATTTCACACTTCGTTCTTTGCATAGCGAAACTGACAAAGAACGCTTTGCAGCCTTCAACACCGCCTGCAATAACGATGCTGAAGGCGCGACGTGCGCTGTGCTGCTGAATCACCACCCAGGGATGTCTCTGGACGATTTCTGGGTGGTCGAATCAGACTCAACGGGCGAAATCGTCTCCACAACATGCCTGATCCCATGGACGCTGCGACTCGCAAATGTGGAGCTGAGAGCGGCCCAGCTGGAAATGGTGCTCACGCATCCCGACTATCGCGGACGCGGACTCGTACGCGCCCAGATGAAGCACTTTGCACAGGTCGTGTCAGATCGCGGCTATGATCTCAGTTTCATCTGGGGCATCCCCTACTACTATCGTCAGTACGGATATACGTACACCATCGAAGGCGACGTCCGCGAGGAGATATGCGCGTGGAGCATTCCGCCCAAGCCTCAGCCAGCGGCTCACGGTATCAAGCTGCGCCCTGCCCTGACCAGTGATATCCCCGACTTGGTCCAATTCTATGGCGACATGGCCGCGCTGCTAGACCTCCACATCCAGCGCGATGAGTCTTACTGGCGCTACCTCATCGAGCCGGCGCAGCATCCGGTGAAGATGGTAGAGGACGCGCAGACCGGCAATCTTCTAGGATATGTCACGCTAGAAAGCGGTTCACTTGCCATGGGCGGCAAGCGAACGACCGTTCTTGAAAATTACTTGCCTGATGCCGACGCTGCCTGGTCGCTGCTATGTAGCTTGTGCGAAACTGGCGTTGCACAGGTGTCGGTTCAGTGGCCGGCGCATACATCCCTCGTGCGACTTGCCCGAGCCTGGGACAGCCGAACTGTACCGGGCTTCCAGTGGTTGTTGCGGGTGCCCAATGTGGCAGCCCTGCTGCGCAAATTGGGGCCGGTGCTCGAAGGCCGTCTAGCCGCCTCCCCCTGGCGGGCTTGCACCAGAGACCTGATCATCAACCTATTCCGTGAAGCCTTCCGGCTACGTCTGGCGGGAGGAAAACTTGTGGACGTCGTCCCGCTGGGCTTTGTCGACTCTTCTATGGGCGCAGACGGCGGCGATCTGCTCATTCCGCCCGACGCATTCGTCCGCTTGCTCACGGGCTTCCGCAGCGTGGACGGGCTCCGCGACGCCTGGCCCGATATCCAAATCAAGGATGCTGCACGACCGCTAGTGGATGTAGTGTTCCCGCCTATGGACGCATACCTCTCCGCTCCGTTCCACTTTATGGGAAACCGGTAATGCATTTCCTGACGCTGTTGTTCGAACTCTTCCCCACTCAAGAAAGTGGCGGGTCGCTTTCCGCAACGAGCGTCTCGTCTTTGCGCGGTAGCTCATGCCGACGAGATCGACTCACGAAGGTCTTTCTAGAGTCTTCTTGCTTTGCCCTTGTCGAGGCTTTGTAAAAAATGACGATTTGGGTCTTGACACTGAATTTTGGTTATGATAGAGTAGCTATTGCTGCCGGAAAATCCGG
This sequence comes from Caldilineaceae bacterium, assembly GCA_046259705.1. Classification (GTDB taxonomy): domain Bacteria; phylum Chloroflexota; class Anaerolineae; order Caldilineales; family Caldilineaceae; genus JASGTU01. The sequence goes on along the minus strand of JBJYXA010000274.1, from coordinate 978 downwards.
TTAAGCAGCAGCGCACCACCCGAGATCGCAAGTACAATGTTCCAGGGTTAGGGAGTACGGAATAGATGACGATGGAACGTAACTATGCAATCCACATGCTCGGATATGGCGATGTTTTCGCCATTCGAGGGAGAGGTGCGCCTATCGCCTGAATTGGCGAAGGACTGAGAAATCAGACCGCAGCGCATCTTCCCGGTGCCTGCGGTCTCTTTGTTTTGAGCGTTGTTCTAGATGGATAGCGTTCACACACGAAGACGCAGGTACACGGAGTCGCCCTGTTACCTGCGTCTTTGTTTGGTTACAGGATGTCAGATCTACGGGCTCCCGCATAGGGGGGTCAAAACACAAATGGGGATCCTGTGATGGCCCAAAACATTGGTAGAGAACCGAATATACTGTCGCCTGACCTGAGCCACGTGGCCGAAGGGTCTCCCGTGACCGGGCTATGGCGTCTGACCGAAGGATATCGGTTGGCGTTAGGTACCGTAATCGTCGCACTTGCCCTCTCCGTGTTGGCGCGGACGGGCACGTACATGGTCATCCGCTATTTCATCGATAACTTCCTGGCCGACCCAGTCGCAAGCGTCAGCCTGTGGTTGATTGCAGGAGCCTTTGTCCTTCTGACGGCCATCCAAGGGGTATTCGCCTTCTTCGGCGGTGCCTTGGCAGCAAAAGGTTCGGAAGGCATAGTGCAGCGGCTTCGCAATTATCTGCTCAATCACATTCAGCGCTTGCCGTACAGCTATCACGACGGTGCCCACACCGGCGACCTGATCCAACGCGTCACGTCAGACGTAGACGCAGTTCGCCGATTCTTCGCAATCGAAGTCGTGGCCAGCAGTCGAATCATCTTTCTGTTCGTGATCAACTTCGTCGCCATCTTCTTACTGGACGCGCGTCTTGCGTTGATCTCAGTCGTCGTAATCCCGTTCATTCTAGCCATTTCAGTGTTCTTCTTCAGACTAGTATCACGGGCGT
>JBJYXA010000273.1:0-12198 GCA_046259705.1 Caldilineaceae bacterium | reverse complement strand
TCATCGAGGCTAATTACCTATGCAACATCTTGATCGCCATGATCGCGTGCTAATTGCTCGCCGCAAACGTAAGCGCGCACTGGTGAACCGTCCGCGCCCCATGATTTGGATGGGCCAGGGCGTGCTGGTTATCGTCCTAGCCGCCGCCTTGACCGTGGTCGCAACGATGGGAGCGGGCGCGGCTGTGGTCGCCGGTATTTATTCCACATACGCGCAGCAGTTGCCCGACGTAAGCGTCATCGAATCCGAGCAGGAGGAGTTCGAGACGGTGCGGATATTCGACCGTACGGGCAATTATCTGCTCTACGAAAGCGTGGATCCTCGACCGTTCCGCGGTGATCGTACCTACGTGCCTCTGGAGGAGATGTCACCGTGGCTGGCCAAGGCCGCCGTGGCCTCAGAGGACCGCAACTTTTGGGAACACCCGGGCATCAACGTACGCGGCCTTTTGCGCGCTTTCTTCTCCAACCTGCAGGGCGGTGCGGTGCAAGGCGGTTCCTCGATCACGCAGCAGCTGATCAAGAACGTAGTAATTTCGCCTGAAGAGCGAGCTCAGCAGAGCTACGCACGTAAGATCAAGGAAGTTATTCTCGCGCTGGAGGTTACGCGTCGCTATTCAAAGGAGCGAGTTCTTGGCTGGTACCTGAACAACAACTTCTACGGCAACCTCGCGTATGGCGTGGAAGCAGCAAGCCAAGTCTATTTCGGCAAGAGCAGCAGCGAACTCAATCTGGCCGAGGCGGCCATGTTGACTGCGATTCCCCAGTATCCGGCTTTGAACCCTATTGACGCGCCGGACGATGCCAAGCGCAGACAGGGCCTTACGCTGCAGGCAATGGTAGACGCTGGATACATTACGGAAGCCGAATCAGAGGCCGCGTTTGCCGAGGAGCTGAACTTGCGCAAGTCGGTTGCGGAGCGCTTCGATATTCTGACGGCGCCGCATTTTGCGTTGTACGTCCTTGACCAGGTGAAGAACGAGTTCAACACCACGGATGACCCTTATTTCATTTGGAAGAACGGGCTGACGGTCTACACGACACTCGACGTGGAACTCCAGCAGTACGCCGAACAGGTGGCGCGCGAGCAAGTAGCCCAATTGATGGAGAGCGGCAAGAACGCCAGCAATGCGGCCGTGGTCGCCGTCAAGAACGATACCGGCGAGATCCTGGCCATGGTTGGCTCACTGGACTACAACAACGAGGAAATAGACGGCCAGGTCAACGTGGCCACGGCGGAACGCCAGCCCGGCTCCAGCTTCAAGCCCTACGTCTACCTGACCGCGCTACAACAAAGCATGACGCCCGCGACGATGATCCTGGATGTGCCGACCGCGTTCCCGCAGGCCGACGGCTCCTATTACCGCCCCGAAAACTATGACCGCCAGTATCACGGCCCGACTTCGTTGCGCAACGCCCTCGCGCGGTCGTATAACATTCCCGCGATTCGTGTCATGGACCAGGTCGGCGTTGCCAATGCCCTGCGCACCGCCCATCGCTTGGGCATCAATGGCCTGGACCGAGGGCTGAACTACTATGGTTTGAGCCTGGTATTGGGTGGGGGCGAGGTCTCTCTTCTCGACCACACGTATGCGTACAGTGTGTTGGGCAACGGGGGGGTGATGGTCGGCGATCCCGTCGACCCGGATAAGCGAAGGGAAGGATTTCGCAATCTTGATCCGGTGTCGGTGTTACAGGTGCGTGACAGCCAGGGGAACGTGCTAAAACGGTATGAGGAGCCGGAGGCGGAGCGCATCGTGGGCAGCGAGGTCGCCTACCTAATGGCCGACATCATGAGCGATGACGCCGCCCGTGCACCCGCATTCGGCGCGAATACTGAGTTAACTCTGCCGGGCCGAAAGGTTGCCGCCAAGACGGGTACGACCAACGGTTGGAAAGACAACTGGACGATGGGATTCACGCCGCAGCTCACCGTCGGCGTTTGGGTCGGTAATACGGATAACGAATCTATGGAGAACGTCACCGGTCTTTCCGGCGCCGCGCCTATCTGGAACCGCGTGATGCAGAAATATCACGAAAACCAGCCGGAGATCTGGTTCGAGCGGCCGCCTGGGGTGACCTCACGCGTGGTATGCACGCCCAGCGGTCTGCTGCCTTCCGAGTCTTGTCCCGCGTCGAGCCAGCGCAGCGAGATATTCGTGGCCGGTACCGAGCCTACGTTGACGGACACGATTTGGCAGGCGTTCGACATTGACACGGAGAGTGGAAAACTTGCTTCACCGCTTACGCCGCCAGAGCGCATCGAAACTCGCGTATATGAGATATTGCCGCAAGAAGCTGCGGATTGGGTGCGCGAGAACGGGATACCGCAGCCGCCCCAGGAGGAAAGCGCAGTTGCGATTGAGGACTACGACCCGGACGTTGCCATCGTTCAGCCTGCCCTGGGCGGCTACATAGGGGGCGTAGTCGACATAATCGGCAACGCACGCGGCGGCTCCTATCGCTTAGACTACGGATACGGGACCGACCCAGGCGAATGGTTCACCATCGGTGATGAACGGAGCGGGGATGTCGAGAACGGAGTGATCGGGCAGTTCGATACGAACGGCCTGCAAGAGGGGCCCATCACATTGCGATTGACCGTCAATCGCGGTGACGGACCCCGTCAATGGACGACGCCGGTTACCATTGACAACACGCCGCCTACGGTCGTCATCAGCGAACCGTCGCCGGACCAGCTATATGTGCTGGAGGACGATGAACAGATCAACATCAACGCACTGGTCAACGACACCTGGGCCGTAGATCGCGTCGAGTACATCATCGATTCCAGTACCTTTGCAACTCGCACGGTAGCGCCCTTCAACGAACGCTGGCCGATTCGTATGCGCGACATCGGCGAGATCGAGGGTCCAGGCGCGGAGAATTGGCTCGGCTTTGAAAGTGACGATCCCGACATTCAGCCCGGACGCGCCAGACCGTATGGCGATGGTTTCATGGCCGTACGCACGAGCAACGGCATCTATCTGGAGGGTCACATGATCAAAGCGGTGGCATATGACCGTGCCGGTAATGCTACGGAGAGCGAAGAGGTGCGTGTCTATGTTCGCAGGCGTCCCCCCAAAGAAGAATAAGCAATCCAGAAGGCGGTGCACATACTGCGCATGACGACGATACTGGTTACCAATGACGACGGTGTGCACAGCTTGGGCTTGCTCATCCTGAGTCGGGCGTTGGCGCCGCTAGGGGATGTACTCGTTCTTGCACCCGAACGAAATTGGAGCGCATCCGGACATGCAAAGACCATGCACAAACCGCTGCGTGTCCGGACCGCAACCCTGGCCGATGGCACGCCGGCACACTGCAGCAGCGGCAGCCCAACAGATTGTGTTGCGCTGGCCGCGGGCGGCGTACTGGGGACCGTTCCCGATGTCGTAGTCAGCGGCATAAACAGCGGTTACAATCTCGGCACGGATATCACCTACAGCGGTACCGTTGCCTGCGCGATGGAGGCGACTATCAAGGGGATCGCCGGGATAGCCGTGAGCACGGATTTCTATTCCGAAGACGGCGATACCGATACCAAGACCCTATTGCTGGCCGGACGCGTAGCCGCCCAGGTCACAGCAGAGGTGTTGGCGAGGGGTTTGCCTGACAACACGCTCCTGAATGTCAATGTGCCGGTCGAACCGGCAGAACATGGGGCCGAACTGCGTATTACGCGTATGGGAAACCGCCACTATCCTGGCAGCGAACTGCTGGAACGCACGGATCCCTGGGGCAGGCCATACTACTGGCTCGGGGGTGCACACCCGGTGGACGATGCTGCCAACGGCTCCGATTTCGCTGCCGTGAATAGCGGCTATGCCAGCGTGACGCCCATATCGCTGGACATGACCCATAACGGATTTCTGGACTCATTGCGCGAGTGGACGTTCGACAGACCGTTGCCATGAGCCTGCATCATCATGAGCCTGCATCATAAAGTGGTATCGGGTGTAAGCTTCTTGTATAGGCATCGTATACATGCACCGTGTGCAAGCATCATAGGTTAGTGTTGTGAGCCATGATTATGAGCCAACAACATGAGTGAGGGAGTGGCAGTACCAAACGAGGATGCACCGCTCTCGCTAATTCCTGAGCGGCCCGCGTCCAATATGGTATTCAGGCCGGCGCCATGCCGCACAAGATGGGAAGGTGTAGCGGTTACCTTCTGGCTGGTACTCATCGATCTGCTGTTGCTGATCTGGATGTGGCGCCGTCCCATTGACTGGATGAAGTTTGGGCTCCTCGTTCTGATGGTGCTGAGTGTGCCCATCATCTTGCATCTGGCATATCGGACCTGGGCGGCGTTTACGCTCGACTACTGGGTGGACCGAAATTCCATCACCGTAAGTTGGGCCAATTCGCGCCAGGTGATTCCATTGGCATCCGTACGGCGCATGATACGCCGTGGCGTGGACAGTCTGGGTTCGAGCGGCATACTGGAGTGGCCAGCGCCTTACCTGGGTGGTAGCGGCCGTGCGTTGGGCCTCCTCAACATCATGATGTTAGCAACGCGCCCATTGCCGGACTGTATTCTACTTGAGACTGGCGACGCCATCTATGCGCTTTCTCCGGGCGATGAAGAGGCCTTTCTCGCTGCAATTCAGGTCCGCCACAAGTTGCGCCCCGTCAGCAATGTGGATGCCGTCGCCGTGCGCAGCAGCCTCTGGCATCGCACTGTCGGCGCCGATCCGATAGGTTCCGCGCTATTCGCCGCAGGGCTCGTCGGCGTGCTTATCCTGTTCGGCGTACTCATGCTAGGGTTCCAGAATTTGCCGGACGCACTGGCCTTTCACTACAATGCACAGGGCCAACCGGACGTCGTTCGGGAGAAACAGGCGCTGTTTCTCCTGCCCTTTATCGGCCTGCTGGCGTGGATTGTCAACGGCGCATGGGGTTTGTGGATGGCAGCGCTTGGTCAACGTCCAGGCGCGTACATGCTTTGGGGTGGCGCTATAATCGTGCAGATATTCTCATTCCTGGCCTTGCATAGCTTGATGTTCTGATCAGCGTGGACGAACTTCGGCAGCCTCCTTTTCTGACTATAGTTATTCCCGCCTACAACGAGGAACAGCGACTTCCTCCTACGCTGGCGCGCGTCGCGGAGTTCCTACGTGAACAGCCCTACGCGTCGGAAGTGCTCATCGTCGAAAACGGTTCGACCGACGCCACCTCGCAAAAGGTTGAAGAATTCATCGAGCAGTCGATGAGGCCTGACGATCCGTTCACCATGCATCTCCTGCACAGCGACAAGGGTAAGGGCAACGCCGTACGTCACGGCGTGCTCGCTGCGCGCGGCGAGTACGTGCTTATCACAGATACCGACCTCGCGGTACCCATCGAAGCCGCGGCGCGTTTGCTGCCGCCAGTACAGGAAGCGGCGGGCTATGGGATAGCGATCGCTAGCCGGGAGGTTCCCGGCTCGGTGCGCCATGACGAACCGGTCTACCGTCACCTCATGGGGCGCGTATTCAACCTGCTAGTTCGTTGGTTTGCCGTGCCCGAAATTCATGACACGCAATGCGGGTTCAAGTGCCTAAGCCGGCAGGCGGCGCAGACAATCTTTCCCTTGCAGCAAATTGACGGCTGGGGATTTGACGTCGAGGTTCTCTATATCGCTCAACGCCGTAATATGCGCATCGTAGAGGTTCCCGTGGACTGGTACTATGGGGCTGATAGCCGCATACGACCATTGCAGGATACCGTGAATATGGTCACGGATCTTGTCCGGATTCGCCGCAACGGGCGCGCCGGCGTGTATGATGAGGCCGCGTCGCAGAAGGAAGAGCTCTCAGCCGTCTAGCGCTGGTTCCTGGGATTCTCCCTCTCGTTCCCGGTCCCGTTTCGCCTGAACGATCTGCGCCATATTCGTCACATAGTGGGCCGCGGCAGGCGCAAGTATGCTGCCGCTCACCAGAAACAGCGCGCCGAGTAACGCGCCGGCCAATGCCGCACCGGCGATGCCCCACGCTCCCTGCGGCAAATGCAGTACCCCGAAAAGTACGCTGCTCAGGACCAGCAACAGCGCTGCCGGAGCGATTGGCTGCAGCCCGCCCAACAGTAGGCTGCGAAACAGCATTTCCTCGGCTGCGACGACGCCGACCATCACGATCGCAGTCAACACAAGCTCTGGCCCCGTGCGCGGCAGCATGGATTCGACGATGGTGCGCGAGTAGAATTTTTCCCCACTGCGCGCGACGATCCAGCGCGTCCCCAGGTAAAAGCTTGCAGCCATCAATACCCCCAGCAGCAGGCCCTGTACCAGCGCTTGCTGCCATGCGATAGCCGTCCAGCCAAATTGTTGCGGTGGCAGACCGCTCAGCCAGCCCAACCCTAGACACAAGGCAACGAGTAGCAAACGTATGATGTTTTCGCTCATCAGGAACAGCAAGTTCTGTTCCGGCTGCCACGTTTGTAGCAATTTTGCGCTGCGGTACGTGGCTAAGGAGATGCCAGTCGTCAACAGCAGAGTGAGGATCACAAATATCCAGTACCTTAGCGTCATGGGATAGCGTGCTTTGGTCGCTTGTTCTAGGGCAAATGGCACATTCGCTACGATGATAGCACGCGCATCGAGGTTGCGTCATACGACAGCAGATCGTAGCCGGGGCCGCGGATTCGGCGCCGCCGTGCGAAGAGCGTCACAGGCTGGCGTCTTCCGCGCTTACCGTCTACAATATTCGCTCAAGTGTTCTAGTGTCGGCAGGAGGAGACCGTGGCCAAAGAGCGCGTGCAATACGTCTGTTCTGAGTGCGGAAGCACACAGATGAAGTGGTTGGGCAAGTGTCCTGACTGCGGTGAGTGGAACACGCTGCAGGAGGTCAGGGCGCCCAAGCCGTCCACACGGTCCGACCGCGAGCGGCAGACCGTCGTATCCGAGACGTCGGCGGTGGCGTTGCCAGACATCCCCGAATCGCTGGGCACGCGAATCGCCTTGCAGAATCGCGAGCTGAATCGAGTACTTGGCGGCGGCATCGTACCCGGCTCCGCCGTTTTAGTAGGGGGCGACCCCGGTATAGGCAAGAGTACATTGCTGTTGCAGATGGCTGCCGAAGTCGCGCAGTCCGGCAACGTGCTCTATGTCAGCGCTGAGGAGAGCGTACACCAGATCGGGCGCCGCGCCGCGCGGTTGGGAATTGAGGCCTCGCATCTTTATGTGTTGGCCGACATCATCGTCGAGGATATTCTTGAGCGCGTTCGGCAAATGCGCCCCTCCCTGGTCATCGTGGATTCCGTGCAAGCCGTCTACACGGAGGCCAATAGCAGTTCGGCCGGTGCAGTGAGTCAGGTTCGCGATTCCGCGGCGCTCTTGCTGCGCGCAGCAAAAGAGTACAACATCCCCGTTTTTTTGGTCGGCCACGTCACCAAGGAAGGGACGATCGCTGGACCGCGCGTGTTGGAGCATATGGTTGATGTGGTGCTGCAACTGGAAGGAGAGCGTTTCCATGCCTATCGGTTGCTGCGCTCCGTGAAGAACCGCTACGGCAGCACCAACGAGGTCGGGATATTCGAAATGCGCGAGTCCGGTATGACCGAGGTGCGCAATCCATCCGAGATGTTCCTTGCCGAACGTCTGCCTAACGCGGCCGGCAGCTCGATTGCCGTCACCATGGAGGGAACCCGGCCGTTGCTTGTCGAGGTGCAGGCGCTGAGCAGCCGTACTGCCTTCAGCCAGCCACGCAGGACCGCGAACGGCGTCGACTTCAACCGGCTTCTATTATTAACCGCGGTGTTGGTCAAACGTTTTGGCATCAATCTCAGCGAACAAGATGTCTTTGTGAATGTGGTGGGCGGCATGCAGATAGGCGAACCTGCCGGAGACCTCGCCATTGCCGCGGCCATCGTCAGCAGCTATAGAAATCGTCCTGTACACGCCGACCTTGTTGCCGTCGGTGAAGTCGGCCTGAGCGGCGAGCTGCGTGGAGTCGGTCAGGTGATGCGCAGATTACACGAAGCCGAAGATCTGGGCTTCCGAAGAGCGCTGGTGCCGCGCGGCGCGCTGCGTGTTGCCGCCGAGTCCGCTGCGCCGGCCAACATCGAGATCATTGGCGTGCGCACGCTAGGTGAGGCGCTGGACGCCGCCCTATTGTCATAACTCCGTTTCGGCTGGCAGGGGCCAACGACGGTCTGAAATCCACAGCTACCATGACAAAACGCGCCTGGAAACGCCCGGGCGCTCTTTGCTCTTGCGGGCGCAGTTCGCGTATACTACTGGTTTTGAGGCTGATCTCACCGCGGCTGCGCGACGGACGCAACTATTCGCACCAAGCGGTGTTGTGACATTATGGGAAATGAAACGGGCCGTAGCCTGAGGAAGTGCGCCAATTGGCTTACAACGCGACTGAACAAGGATTGCATCACTCGAGGAACGGTGACAGCCCAATCCGGGTAGTGATCACGGGATTGGGTGCAGTGACGCCAGTAGGTTTGACAACTGAAGAGACCTGGGACGCGCTGTTGGCGGGGAAATCCGGCATAACGCGTATTTCGGCTTTTGATCCAAGTGAACTGCGGGCGCAGATTGCCGGTGAGGTACATGACTTCGAACCGACAGACTACATGGATCGAAAGGAAGCCCGCAAGCTGGATCGATATATCCAGTTTTCCGTCGCGGCTGCGCGCCAGGCTGCCTCCGATGCTGACCTCCACGTGGACGGCAGTGAACAAGATCGCATGGGCGTTATTATTGGCACCGGTATCGGCGGTATCTCGGCCATTCTAGAGAATGTGGTGATCGGCGAGGAAAAGGGCCTGCGCCGCGTTAGTCCCTTCCTCATTCCCAATATGCTGCCGGATAGCGCTTCCGGCAAGGTAGCGATCGAGTTGGGCTTGCGCGGCGTTAACCACGCCGTGATTAGCGCCTGCGCTACAGGTACGGCGGCCGTTGGCGAAGCGTTCGAGGTGATCCGGCGCGGTCAGGCGGACGCCATGTTCGCAGGCGGAGCCGAAGCGGCTATCCTGCCGCTTATTGTGGCAGGCTTCGATAATATGGGTGCCTTGAGCAGAAACAACGACGACCCGGCGCGCGCCTGCCGTCCGTTCGATCTGAACCGCGACGGTTTTGTGATCAGTGAAGGCGGTACTGTGTTGGTACTAGAGTCTGAGCACCACGCATTGGCGCGCGGCGCCCGGATCTACGCTGAGGTCATTGGCTACGGCAACAGTGCAGATGCATTCAATATGGTCGCCCCTCATGAAGACGCTGTGGCCGCGGTAAATGCCGTGCGTGCGGCGCTGGTGACCGCTGCGGAATACGGAGTGCAGCCGGAAGACGTGGACTATATTAATGCGCACGGCACCGGCACCAAGCTGAACGACGCCACCGAAACGCTGGCCATCAAGAAAGCCTTGGGCGAACGCGCATACCAGGTTCGAGTCAGCGGCATCAAGGGCATGACGGGCCATTTGCTCGGAGCTGCCGGCGCGCTTGAGGCGCTGGTGTGCGCGAAAGTCATCGAAACCGGCGCGATCCCGGCGACCGTCAACCTGACCGACCCTGATCCGGAGTGCGATCTCGACTACACGCCGCGGAAGGTCGTCGACGCCAATGTGCACGTTGCACTCAGCAATAGTTTTGGATTTGGCGGGCACAATGCCTGTATCGCGTTTCGTCGCTATCCAGGTCACAACGGCACGTAGGCCCGCCGGTGAGCGCTCCGTCGGAAGCTAAGGAAGCGAAGGTTATGGCCACCGTAGAAAATGGCACAGCCGATACAATACATCGAAATGGAACCTCCGCTGAGGCATCCGTCGAAAAAGCCGTGAACCGTTCTCCCGCACGTGGCAATGCCCGCTATGCGCAGATAGTCGGATGGGGATACCAGGTTCCGGATAAGGTCATCACCAACCACGATCTGGAACAGATCGTGGACACGAGCGATGAATGGATCCGATCGCGCACGGGTATCGAGAAGCGACATGTGGCCGCGCGCCCTACCGAAACATCAGCCACGTTAGGAGTTGCGGCCGCGCGCAAGGCGCTCGAGGTCGCCGATATCAGCCCCAATCGCGTCGATCTAATTATCTGTGCCACGAGTTCACCGGAGCACATCTTTCCTTCAACGGCCAGCATCATACAGGATGCATTGGGCGCCACTCGCGCCGGCGCGTTTGACTTGAGTGCAGCGTGTTCCGGTTTTGTCTATGGGCTCTCTATGGCGCGCGGCCATATTCTGGCCGGCGACGCCGAGTACGTCCTTGTGATTGGAGCGGAGACGCTGAGCCGTATCGTGGACTGGACCGACCGAAATACATGCATTCTTTTTGGAGACGGCGCCGGCGCAGTGCTGGTAGCAGCAAGCGAGGTGCCGGGAGGTATTATGGCATCCGAACTGGGCAGCGATGGCTCCGGGGCAGACGTGTTGACACTGCCCGCCGGCGGCAGCGCCATGCCCACCAGCCTGGAGACGGTAAGCAATGGTAGTCACTTCATCAAGATGGACGGCAAGGCAGTGTTTCGATTCGCCGTGCGCGTGATGGCAGACGCTACCCGCCGCGTTATCGAACGAGCTGGCCTAACGGTGGACGACGTGGATCTTGTCGTCCCTCACCAAGCCAATCTGCGTATCATACAGAACAGCGTGCAACGCCAGCTTCATATTTCTGAGGACAAGATCTTTGTCAATCTCCAGGAATATGGCAACACCAGCACAGCCAGTATTCCCATTGCCCTGTGCGAAGCCATCAAAGAGAAGCGGGTTCGTCCAGGCGACAACTTGGTCTTTGTCGGTTTTGGCGCGGGTCTGAGTTGGGGCGCTTGCGCCGTCAAATGGGGGGTTCCCACGGACGAGCCCGAACGAGGTTGGTGGCAGAATACTCGCTGGCAGGCAGGTTATCAGGCGGCCGCGATGCGAAGCATGTTGCGCAAGGCCCAGCGCTGGGTGTACCAGGTGTGGCCCACAGACCCGGAGGCAGGCGAGCTGCCTGATCAGGACGCGGACGACATCGAGACTGAAGAAGCCGAGCGAGAACCCGTAAACGAGCTGTAGCTGTCAACGGCAGCTCCACAGAAACGCACACAGACCCAATGCGAGGCCGGATATTTTGTCTGGCCTCGCATCGTTCTTTTTCGTATTCGCTTCGGGGTTTGGCGCACTGGAACTGGTGCTCAAACGCTCGTCGAGCAACTCCGTCCCCGGAAAGCTCGTACGTGAGCCGGCACGATTGCGGCACCCCTCGCTACGCCCTTCTGCAGTTGACCGTGAACGTCCCACCAGCGTACAGGGTGAGATTCGCCATATCGTGTCAGACATGATACAAAGGACGATGGATGTACGGCGGCGAACTGCCGCTGTCCAACCGATTACGACACCAAAATATACGAATGCATTCCGAGTGGAGGCAACAAATGTCGGAGATTATCAATATTGTTGGTCGGGAAGTCCTCGACAGCCGAGGCAATCCCACGGTCGAGGTCGAAGTCGAGCTGGAGACCGGAGTCCTAGGTCGCGCGATCGTGCCCAGCGGCGCCAGCACCGGTGTGCATGAGGCCGTGGAACTGCGCGATGGCGACAAAGGCCGTTATGGCGGCAAGGGCGTTCTCGAAGCGGTCAACAACGTGAATACCGTGCTGGCCGAGGAGTTGATCGGGTTCGAGGCTCTCGACCAGGTCGCCATCGACGAGACGATGATCGTGATGGATGGCACGCCCAATAAGGGCAAGATCGGCGCCAATGCAATCCTCGGCGTGAGCCTGGCGGTAGCAAAGGCGGCTGCCGAGGACCTCGGTATTCCCCTGTTTCGCTATCTGGGCGGCGTCGGTGGGCGCACACTGCCCGTGCCCATGATGAATATCCTGAACGGTGGCAAGCACGCGGCCAACAGCACCGATTTCCAGGAGTTTATGGTGATGCCCGTGGGCGCACCCTCCTTTGCAGAAGGACTTCGTTGGGGAGCGGAAGTCTACCATAGTCTGAAGAGCGTACTTCACGACGCCGGTTTTGGCACCAATGTGGGCGATGAGGGCGGCTTCGCCCCCAGCCTGGGCGGAAACGTCAAGGCCGTCGAGGTGATTCTGCAGGCCATCGAGAAGGCCGGTTACGTGCCCGGCGAAGACATCTATATCGCGTTGGATCCGGCATCGTCCGAGTTGTATGACGAGGAGTCCGGCCTCTACAAGTTGGCCATCGAGGGCAAAAACCTGACCAGCGAAGAACTGGCCGAGCTCTGGGCGGAATGGGCCGACCGTTTCCCG
>JBJYXA010000272.1:0-16637 GCA_046259705.1 Caldilineaceae bacterium | reverse complement strand
GCCCGTGGGCGGAGGCATTCGCAGCATCAACGTGGCGCTGCGCCAGCGCCTAGACCTGTACGCCTGCGTGCGGCCCGTGCGTTATTTCATGGGTGTCCCCAGTCCTGTCAAGCAGCCCGAGCTCGTCGATATGGTGATCTTCCGCGAGAACACCGAGGATATATATGCCGGCGTGGAATGGGAGGCCTATACACCCGAGGCAAAGAAGGTCATTGATTTTCTCATCAATGAGATGGGTGTCAAGCAGATCCGTTTTCCGGAGAGCAGCGGCATAGGTGTGAAGCCTGTCAGCGAAGAGGGCACGAGCCGGCTCGTTAGGGCCGCGATCCAGTACGCGCTAGACACGGGTCGTGACTCTGTAACCCTTGTCCACAAAGGCAATATCATGAAGTACACTGAGGGTTCATTCCGAAACTGGGGCTACAAGGTTGCTGCAGACGAGTTTGACGCCAAGCCACTGGACGGTGGCCCGTGGCATATTCTCCCCGGTGGGCTGATCGTCAAGGACATGATTGCAGATGCCATGCTGCAGCAGGTACTCACCCGGCCGGCGGAGTATTCGGTGCTGGCGACACTCAATTTGAACGGTGACTACATCAGCGATGCGCTTGCGGCGCAGGTTGGCGGCATCGGCATCGCCCCGGGCGCCAATATCAATTATGAGACGGGGCGTGCGATCTTCGAAGCCACTCACGGCACTGCACCGAAGTATGCCGGCCAGGACAAGGTCAACCCTTCCTCGGTGATCTTGAGCGGCGAGATGATGTTGCGTCATATGGGTTGGGCTGAGGCAGCAGACCTGATCATTGCGTCCATGGAGAAGACCATAGGTCAGGGAGTCGTTACCTACGACTTCGCCCGGCTAATGGAAAATCCCACTGAGGTGAAGTGCAGCGAATTTGGCCAAGCGCTGATTCAGAATATGTAGGAGCGGCTCCAGTTGCATCGTGCGCACATGCTCTCATCGTAGTCTGCTAGGTTCCGCCGGTGGTTACGGATTTGATCGTATCGGCCGTCTGGTGTAGAAATGGAAATACCTAAGCTGACCATCCGTGTCCACAGGCTCTCCCACCATACCCATGTCGGGCCAGGATCACGCGTGCCGCCGGTCCTATTCGGCTACAGCGGATGTAGCCGCAGTCTGCCACATTGATGTACTGAATCCAAGGAGGTTACTCCGTGCAAGCTGTCGGAATGTATCGCACCTCGATAGGTAAGAAAGTAGTCATGGCCTTTACCGGTGTCATCTGGATCGGGTACGTGGTCTTGCACATGTACGGAAACCTGAAGGCATTCGTCGGGGCAGAGTACTTCAATGCCTATGCCGAGGGACTGCGCGAGATGGGTGGGCCTATATTTGGGCACCTTCAGCTACTGATCATTGCGCGAATCATATTCGTCGTGTCCATCGTGCTCCATGTGTGGTCAGCGTGGAGTCTCTACCGGCAGGCGGCGAACGCTAGACCGATAAGCTATTCCAGCCGGCGCGTGGTCAGGGCAGACTATGCAGGCCGGACGATGCGATACGGTGGCGTAGTTATCCTTCTGTTTCTCATCTTTCATTTGGCCCAATTGACCTGGGGCGTTAAGGCCACCAATAGTGCATTTGTGACCGGCGATCCTTACCATAATCTGGTCGCAGTCTTTCAGTCGCCGATCGTTACGGGGTTTTATCTGGTCGCCTTGTTTGCCTTGGGATTCCACCTCTATCATGGCGCGTGGAGCATGTTCCAGACCTTGGGTCTCAACAGCCACGAATACGACGGTGTGATTCGAGGCTTGGCGATCCTTCTGGCGATATGCGTGCCCATCGGATTTGCAGCAGTTCCTCTCGCAGTACAATTCGGAATTTTGACCTAAACTCGGCCCAACGCGAGTTTCGGAGGTGCTAGTATGGCGGTAACTGAACAAACACTGATCGAGTTTGCCACGGTCGATGCGGACGTGCTGGACGGAAAGACGCCACAGGGACCGATAGACCAATTATGGGAGCAGGCCCGTTTCAAGATGAAGCTGGTTTCCCCGGCCAATCGACGCAGATTCCGGATCATTGTCGTCGGTTCGGGATTGGCCGGATCATCGGCGGCTTCCACCCTAGGTGAGCTGGGGTACCATGTGGACTGCTTCGCTTACCAGGACAGCCCACGCCGGGCACACAGCGTGGCGGCACAGGGCGGCATCAATGCAGCCAAGAACTATCGCAACGACGGTGATAGCGTACTTCGCCTGTTTCACGACACGGTAAAGGGCGGTGATTTCCGGTCCCGCGAAGCCAACGTCTTCCGTCTGGCCGAGGTGAGTAACAATATCATCGACCAGTGTGTGGCACAGGGGGTCCCCTTCGCGCGCGAATATTCTGGAACGCTCGACAATCGTTCCTTTGGCGGCGCCCAGGTTTCCCGTACGTTCTATGCGCGGGGCCAGACTGGCCAGCAGCTTCTTTTGGGCGCCTACCAAGCTTTGGCCAGACAGATCCACGCAGGACATGTCACGATGCACAACCGTACGGAGATGCTCGATCTGGTCGTCGTGGACGGTCGAGCGCGCGGCATCGTCACACGTGATATGGTTACAGGCGAAATCGAATCGCGTGTCGCCGACGTGGTTGTGTTGGCTACGGGCGGCTACAGCAACATCTATTATCTCTCTACGAACGCGAAAGGCTGCAATGCTACTGCGGTATGGCGGGCGCACAAACGGGGTGCGTATTTTGCCAATCCGTGCTTCGTACAAATCCATCCGACTTGTATTCCACCATCAGGCGAGCATCAATCTAAGCTGACGCTGATGAGCGAGTCATTGCGCAACGACGGGCGTATTTGGGTACCGCGCCGGGCCGATGACAACCGAGCGCCGGGTGACATTCCCGAAGACGAACGCTGGTACTATCTGGAAGAGCGATATCCGGCCTTTGGCAACCTGGTGCCGCGTGATATTGCCTCGAGAGCTGCTAAGGCCGTTGTGGACGATGGCTATGGCGTCGGCGAGTTGAAGAACGGTGTATACCTGGATTTCGCGAGTGCCATTGATCGGCTCGGCGTCGAAGTGATTCGTGACCGTTATGGCAATCTGTTCGATATGTACGAGAATATCACGGGAGAAAATCCCTATGAGGTGCCCATGCGGATCTACCCTGCGCTTCATTACAGCATGGGCGGACTCTGGGTTGACTACAATCTGATGACGACCATTCCAGGTCTTTTCGTGGTCGGTGAAGCGAATTTCTCCGACCATGGCGCGAACCGCTTGGGCGCCAGCGCGCTCATGCAAGGTCTTGCCGATGGCTATTTCGTACTGCCGTACACGCTTGCGAACTACGTCGCTGGGATTTCGCCCGATGACTTGGACACATCGCATCAGGCATTTGCTGCCGCCGAGCGGGCAGTGCATGATAAAATCGACCGTTTGATGGCTGTCAATGGTGACCGCACAGTCGACTCTTTCCATCGCGAGCTTGGCCGAATTTTGTGGGAACACTGCGGTATGGAGAGATCGGAACAGTCACTCAAGACGGCGCTGGAATTGATTCCTCCGTTACGAGAAGAGTTCTGGCGGAACGTGCGTGTGCCGGGGAGTGCAGAGGACCTGAATCAGAGCCTTGAGCTAGCAGGCCGCGTTGCCGATTTCTTGGAGCTGGCGGAACTGCTCTGCATAGACGCCTTGGATCGTAATGAATCCTGCGGCGCACACTTCCGTTCCGAATACCAGACCGCGGACGGTGAGGCGCTGCGCGACGACGAGCATTATGCATATGTTGCCGCATGGGAATACGCGGGGGAAGCGAAACCGCCAGTGATGCACAAAGAGCCCTTGACATTCCAGTACGTGCCGCTGTCACAGCGCAGCTACAAATAGTAGGGAGCAAGCTGACCATGAGACTGAAGTTGCGAATTTGGCGGCAACAGCGCGGGCAGGATGATGGGCAACTGGTCGAGTATGAGCTGGATGACGTCAGTCCGGACGAGTCGTTCCTGGAAATGATGGACTCGTTGAACAATCGACTGACAAGGCAGGGCGATGAACCCGTTGCTTTCGATCATGACTGTCGCGAAGGAATTTGCGGCATGTGCAGCATGGTCATCAATGGCGTTGCACATGGGCCAAAAGCGGCAATCACCACATGCCAGCTTCACATGCGCACGTTCAGCGACGGCGACACGATTACGGTCGAGCCCTGGCGAGCGGAGGCATTTCCAATCGTGAAGGACTTGATCGTCGATCGGACGGCGCTGGACCGCATCATTCAGGCCGGCGGCTTCATTTCAATCTCGACAGGCAGCGCTCCGGAGGCCAATGCCACTGCCGTATCCAAGCCGAACGCCGACGAGGCAATGGACGCTGCGGCCTGCATTGGCTGCGGCGCCTGTGTGGCCGCATGCCCGAATTCATCTGCAATGCTGTTTACGGCAGCGAAAATATCGCATTTAGGGCTGCTTCCACAGGGCAAACCTGAGCGCTATGACCGCGCAGTCCTGCTGGTCGACGCCATGGAGAAGGAGGGCTTTGGCGGTTGTTCAAACATAGGTGAGTGCAGCGCAGTCTGTCCGAAAGAAATTGGGCTGGACTTTATCTCAAGGATGAACCGTGACTATATCGTCGGGAAGTTGAGGGGCGCTGGCCGACGGTTGGGATGAGCCTGCTGGCCCAGGATCTAAATATAAGGAATGAAAACGGGGGCGCCGGAAATCCGGACGCCCCCGTTACGATGTGATTGAAAGTACGATGTGATTGAAAGTACGTGTCAATCGCCGGCGGGTTCGGGCATCAAGTCCTTTTCGTATACCGTAATACCATGTTCTGCGATATCGAGGCCTATGGTCTGCTCTTCATCCGTGGCACGAAGTCCCATAGTCTTCTTGAGCAGCCAGAACATGATGAATCCGGTGATAAGCGCCCAAGCGGCCAGGGCAACGGCGCCGATGAGCTGGATCACGAACTGGTTGAAATCTCCGACGATTATACCGCTGACGCCGTAGGTGCCATCTGCAAAGACACCCACCATAAGGAGACCAACGAAGCCGAGGATGCCGTGCACAGTGACGGCGCCCACGGGGTCATCTGCCTTCAGAACGTTCTCGACGAATCCCTCGCCCCAAATCATGACCAAGCCGGCGATGACGCCGATCACGACGGCTGCCCACGGTGGAACGAACGCGCATGGGGCGGTGATGGCCACGAGGCCTGCCAGCGCGCCGTTGCCGGCGGCGACGCCGTCTGAAACGCCTGTTCGGACAAGTTTTGCATACATGACCGTTGTTGCAGCGGTCGCGCCTGCCAACATGGTATTCATCGCTATGATGGACATGCGCAAGTCGTTGCCATTGAGGGTACTTCCCGCATTGAATCCAAACCAGCCAAAGAATAGCACCAGCACACCGATGACAATGAATACCACATTGGTCGCTGGGAACTTGTTGGCGCTACCATCGGCGTTATATTTGCCCAGGCGGGGGCCCACGAGCAACGCCCCGGTAAGGCCTACGAGACCGCCCACCATGTGGACGACGCCGGAACCGGCAAAGTCATAGAAGCCCATTTGTGACAGCCATCCACCGCCCCAGACCCAGTGCCCACTAATGGGATAGATGATTGCGCTGATCAGGAAGCTGTACGCCATGTATGCGGTGATTCGCGTACGTTCGGCCATTGCGCCTGATACGATTGTGGCGGCAGTCGCAGCGAACACCATTTGGAACATCCAGTCGCGCGCTTCAAAAACGTCGTAGAAATCACCCAGAAGCAGGAATTTATCCGTACCGATTAGGCCCGCCATGGACGTGCCGTACATAATCGCGTAGCCAAAGAAGAAGTAAGCCAGGGTGCCGATGCTGAAATCCATGAAGTTCTTGGTCAGCACGTTCACCATATTCTTGGCGCGCGTGAAACCAGTTTCAACCAGTGCGAAACCGGCCTGCATAAAGAACACAAGAAATGCCGCCATCAACATCCAGACAAACGTGAGGGCGATCGCAGTGGGATTCTCTGCTTCGGCCATAGTCATCTCACCGTTGGGGTCACCTGCCAAGGCTACGGTAGAGAAGAGCATTGTGAGCGTTAGTGCCAGGAACAGTACCAGTGGCCAACGGCGGCGCAAAGTGACAAGCATTCTGTGAAGTCCTCCTACGTTTCTTCTATGGAATTATCGAGAATGATGATAATTGAGAACGCACTACCAATAGACGTTCGGACGCCGCCATTCCAACGCGACGTCGATAGGCAAAGTATAGGAGGCATGTGTGCTGGATTCTATGGGCGATCTGCACAACAAACCGCAAGAACCCATGGTAGATGTGCACGATATGTCATTCAGTGTTGGGCACACGAAGGCCAAACATAGGCACCATGCACACAAATGGGGATTTCCGGCAATTCGTCGACTGCGGTACGTGGAGCGAAGGTGTAAAGTGGTTCGTGCGGGATGCACAATAGCAGTGGACACCATGGTCACTGTGGTCAGACCATTATAGGAGGAAAGTGCGTGATCGGCTCGCCATAGGCCCGTGCTATACTTTGGTTGGGTATTGCCAGGAGTACGATAATCTTGGCGGCGATGGTTTCATCATGTGGGCGCATGATGGCAATGGTGCACTCAGGGAGGAGTAAGGGACAGAACCGAATGGATAGAACCCCACCACTTGCTTATAGCGAAGAGATCGAACTCTATATCCGTACTTACTATTCACTGCTGCGCAGCAGCGAGCCCATACGCGTGCGAAGCCTCGAAGAGACGCACGCTGCGATGAACTCAAACCTACATCAACAGGCGGACCACCCTGAGATCGATGTGTCGGCGCTTGCTTACAGTGCACTTCGTCTGCCGCAATGTATCGCACAGACGAAGTTGATGCTGATGGGACAGATGGAGGATGTTTTTCGGCGCGCCGGCTATGAGGTGGAACTGTGGCAGCCGGTACGGGCTCGCGCACGCCGCCGTAAGACGTTCTTCAATGCGGAGAAGGGCATACTCGCTGCCTACATCGCCAGCGTCAGCGACATTGACGACCTAATTCCATGTGTAACCACCTATCAGATCGAGTGGAACAAAATCCATCAGAAGCTGAATTCTGACGATCTGTGTCAACGCCTCAGTGAGGCTGCTGACCAGTCTGGATCCTATGTACCTATTCAGCTGCTGGAGCGCGTGCGCGATACGCTCGAGCTCTCTCCGGCCGATTTTTCGCGCGTTGAGCAGATCTGGCCAGGCGACCAGCTGATAAGGCATCTGGCCCAGGCCGCGAGCTTCGAACTCGATTTGCGACTGGCGGTCCTAGGAAGCGGCCTAAGCGATTATCGCCGGAGCGTACTCCACTGGTGGCGCAGGATCGAGGAGGATTGTTCCCAAATCGGCCTAGACGAGCGGCCAGTGTACTTTGTCAGCAGCAATGTTCATAGCCTGGTCAATTTGGTTTCCGGCACTGTATGGGACTTCCGCGAACCGCTAGTGGAATTCGTACGCCAGCATGACCCGGAGGATCTTTGGCTAGAATATGAGTCTCTGGAACACGGTGAGGAGGGGCGCGTCGCCAATTTCCTGTATTACGTATCACGCCTTTACGCCGATCGGACAGAAGTCGCAAATAAGATACGCAAACATCAGTCAAAACGGGAGGCTAGGATCGGCATCACTCGTATGACGGATCCGCACTGCCTGGACGTGGAGGCCCAGGTTATCCAAATCGGCAGTCTGCGCCGCAAGTGGCTGGATCCGCGTCTGAACATATTTACAGATGCTGAGTGGGAGTTACTCAAGCAGAGCGATGCGTTGATATTTAATATTGACTATCCGCTCGGTATGGCGGCGTATCACGTTTTTTCGCAGGTATCCACGGCGATCGACGGTCTGCAGGGAGTATACATGTTGGGGAAAGCTGCAACGTTGAATGGCCGCGTAGGCGATGTGATGATACCGAATGTTGTCTATGATGAGCACTCTCACAACTCTTTTTTGTTCCGCAATTGTTTCTCCGCTCACGACGTCGCACCATTCCTAGAACACGGTACGGTGTTTGACAATCAGAAGGCTGTAACTGTGCGGGGCACCATACTCCAAAACCGCGAGTTCATGCACGTCTTCTATGAAGAAGGCTACACAGACATTGAGATGGAGGCCGGCCCTTACCTAAGTGGCATCTATGAAGACATCTATCCGAAACGCTACCCGTTGGACGAAATCGTCAACCTGTTCATCAACGCCCCATACGATATCGGTCTGATTCACTACGCCAGTGACACGCCAATAAGCCGGCGACAATCGCTTTTGAGCAAGAGTATGAGCTATTTTGGAGTCGATGCGACATACGCAGGATCAGTGGCCGTGTTGCGTAGAATACTGACCCGTGAAATTGAACGGCAACAACAGAAGTCGTTTCAACCTTCTACGGCACTGGCTGTTCCGGTACGCAAGGATCAGAATGGTGAAGCGCCGACAGCCTGAGGTCTATGTCTAGATGTCAAACTGTTTGGAACAACGATGATACGTAACAGAAAACTCAAATACCCTCACGATGCCATGTGGCTGTGGAAAGTGACGTGGGTATTCGGCTGGACCGTGTATCCGTTATTCTTCCGTTACCGAATTGAAGGAGAAGAAAACCTACCCGATACGGGCGGTGCTATCCTTGCCTGCAACCACAATTACGGCATAGACTTCATCCTGCTGGGCGCTACTGCGCGCCGGCAGGTCTATTTCATGGCCAAGGCGGAATCTTTCCGCCAAAATAGACTGCTAACGAGTTTTCTATATAACACGGGCGTATTTCCTGTCGAACGCGAAAAGCAGGACATTGGCGCCCTGCGTAAGGCCGTCACAATCATCAGAGAGGGGAAGATGCTGGGCATGTTTCCCGAGGGGACGCGCAGCAAAGACGGTCAGCTACAGAGAGGCAGGAGCGGGACGGCAAGGATTGCTTTCGTAGCGGATGCGCCTGTCGTTCCGGCCGCAGTCATCGGATCGCCGGAGATATTCAAAGACTATTGGAAGCCTGTTCGGCGACCCGAGGTGATCGTACGCTATGGTCCACCGCTACATTGGGATGGGGATACCAGAGACGAGACCGCCAGCAAGGAGTATACAGATCAGATCATGCTGGCCATTGCCGCGCTGTTGCCGCCGGAAATGCGAGGAGTGTATCGGGATAAGTATAAGGAGAGCGTTGCGGACGGGGTGACCGCACTCAGTCAAGCATAACGTGCGCCGTTGGGCGGATAGGCGCTAATATACAACAAACTAATAACAAACGGGGCGCCGGCTTATTGGGCGCCCCGTCCTGCATCTGTGACGTTGAATTCACTTCCCGCCGCCGGTGTGTGCCGGTACCGACTATAGAGAGTCTATGAGCTTTTCGAGGGATTCCCGACTTGGTCGTAGCTGTTCGGTGGACAGGGCGGTCAACGGCGTCTCGACAAGGTCCAGAATCTCTACGAGATTGGGTTGGCTCTGGTCAATGTAGAAGAGACCTGTAAGCAAGCGCTCGTCGCCATGGGACTCTTCCAACAGTCGGTAGGCGGCCATACGGTCTGTTGGATCATAGTCTTCCTCTACCTTCTTCAATACGATCCAGGATCCGTCATGCATCTGCACTTCGACCTCACCGTCGTAGTCCTCGATTTCGATCTCTTCGAACCGAGGCACGAATTCAATCTCGTGCAATTCGACCTCATGTTGCCGTCCATAGTCATAGCTTTTCGACGAGGTAGGCTGATTATTGAAGGTTACGCATGGGCTGATGATGTCCAGCACAGCGATGCCGCGGTGGCTCATGGCCGCTTTGAGCAATGTTTCGACCTGTCGCGCGTCGCCGGCAAAGCTGCGCGCCACAAACGTAGCGCCCGCGGCTATCGCCTCGAAGCAGATGTCCAGCGGCGGCAGAGCATTCACGCCGGCATATTTCAGTTTCTGGCCGTAATCCGAGGTAGCGCTGAATTGTCCTTTGGTAAGGCCGTAGACACCGTTGTTCTCGACAATGTACACCATAGGCACGTTGCGACGCGCTGCGTGCTTGAATTGGCCAATGCCGATGGATCCGGTATCGCCGTCTCCGCTAACACCTATGGCGGAAAGCGTACGATTGGCGACGACCGCGCCAGTTGCGATGGAGGGCATGCGGCCGTGAACGGAATTGAACCCGTGCGAGCCGCCCAACCAGTATGCTGGCGACTTGCTGCTGCAACCAATGCCGCTCAGCTTAATGATCTGGGTTTGGTCCAGACCTAGCTCCCAGGCCACATTGACAATGCGCTGGCTTATGCTGTTATGACCACATCCCTTGCACAGTGTGCTATTCCGCGCCCTGTATTCCGTCTTCTCCAAACCAAGCGCATTTACCTTGGGGGATCGAGTTGCTTCGCGTGCTTGCTGTATTCTATCCATGGAAGTTTTCTATGCTCCGTGGTGTCAAATTCTCTTTGACGCCATAACTGGCTGACGTCCCTGTCACAGAGTCCCGAATCCTGAACGTGACTATGCTAGATGCGCCATAATGGATTCGGCGATCCATTTAGCTGCGAGCGGAAGACCGTCGCACTTGGTGATTTTCGCAAATTTCGGCGCCTGAGCGGGGGCGGCGTTGACCAGAATCTTCTGCAATTGCCCATCGAAGTTGTTCTCGACTACGAAGATTTGATCGTACTGCTCGACAAATGCCAGCGTGGTTTCGGTGAATGGGAGCGCCCGAACCCGAAGATAACTGGTCTTGATCCCTTGGCCGAGCAGAATGTCTCGCGCCTCTTGCACAGCCGGATCGTTGCTGCCAAGACTAATAATGCCCACGGTCGCCTCATCGACCTCATTGATAATGGGCGCCGGCACCATGCTGCGCGCCGTTTCGAACTTGCGCGATATTCGTTCCAAATTCGCTTCCCAATCTTCGGGGCGCTCGCTGTAGATGGCATATTCATTATGACCGGTGCCTCGAGAGAAGTAGGACGCCAGTGGGCTCGAATTGCCGGGCAACGTACGATAGGGAATTCCGTCACCGTCCGTATCCAGATATCGGCCCCATTTGCCGCCGAGCTCTTTCACCTGGTCGGCGTCCAGCACCTTGCCGCGTTTCATCTCTTGCGTCGGATACTCGAAGCGATCCGAGATCCAGTAGTTCATGCCCAGATCCAGGTCGGACAGAACGAAAACGGGTGTCTGCAAGCCTTCGGCAAGGTCGAAAGCAGTTCCGGCAAACTCAAAGCATTCCGCCGGCGACGACGGGAAGAGCACCACGTGGCGGGTATCTCCGTGGCTCAAATAGTAAGCGGCCAGGATGTCGCCCTGCGACGTTCTTGTGGGCAAGCCGGTGCTTGGTCCCATGCGCTGAATATCCCAGATGACGGCCGGTATCTCGGCGAAGTAAGCCAGTCCGACGAATTCCGCCATTAAGCTGATGCCTGGACCGCTTGTGGCAGTCATGGCGCGCGCGCCTGCCCACCCGGCCCCGATCACCATGCCGATTGCTGCTAGTTCGTCCTCCGCTTGGATAATCGCATAGGTGGGTTTGCCAGTTTCGGGATCCGTACGAAGCTTGGGACCATATGACATTGCGGATTCTGCGACGCTTGACGATGGCGTAATCGGATACCAGGACATGAAGCTGACTCCGTTGTACAGAGCACCCAATGCCGCCGCCGCGTTACCGTCAATCAGTATCTTGTTCTCGTTGAAACCGACCATTGCCTCAACCCGGTACGGCTGATCGTTGACGACATTCTCCTCAGCCCAGCTAAATGCGCGCGTAATCATGTCAAAGTTCAGCGTAACTGCTTTCTCTTTGCCGCCGAATCCCCAGTCCAAAGCCGAGCGAATTTCATTCAGATCAATTCCAAGCAGGTATGCGAGGAAACCAACGTAGACCATATTGGCCACATAGTCACGCAGCTTAGCGCCTATGTCAGCTTCTTTCAGCATCCACTTCACCGGCATGGGGAAATACCGCACATCGTTGCGATGCGCGGCTATGGGCAAGTCCTCATCGTATAGGATGATGCCACCGGGCCGTACTTCTTGCATGTCCTCCGCCACAGAGGCCGGATTCATGCAGACGGCAATTTCCACACCATCTCGGCGGCCAAGATATCCGTCGGCACTTAGGCGCACTTCGTACCAAGTGGGAAGGCCCTGGATATTGCTGGGAAACAAGTTCTTACCATTGGTTGGTATGCCCATTTTGAAGAGGGAACGGATGAGTACATTGTTGCTGGTCTGACTACCAGAGCCGTTGACCGTCGCCACCTTGATGTTGAAGTTGTTGACTCGAGTAGCTACACTGTCGGGAGCCAACTGTTCTTCCGCCATTACGCTCATGACCACTCCTCCGATTGATCAGACATTCTGCGGCGAATGTCCCTGTGCCCGCTCTTGCGGGCAGTACATGCTCTCGTCTTTCGATACCTGTTGTTTTGCTTGCGCCGTAGGCACAATGCCGAAGATTCTACGCTGCGACATGGGCCTCCGACAAACTTGCGTGCACCGCAATTCCACGTTTGCTCAATAGCCCCATGTGCTCTATGAGAAGCCGCTTGCCAGCTGCTTCATCATGCGCACAGATCGCGTCCACGATTCTGCCATGGTAATCCCATACCTCCTTCAGGTAAGACAGATCCGCATATGTATTCAGTTCCACCGCCTCATACGCGTCCCAATAGGCCTCAAGCAACCCCACCACAAACGGATTGTTTAGCCGGCTGAAAATGGTCAAATGTAGATTTCGGTGTTCTGGATATGGTATTTGAATCCGGGGACCTGAAAGCTTAGCCTTAGCCTGTTGTACAAGTCCTTGCAGAAGGGCTGTCTCGTCACTGGTAAGCGACGCTATCGCCTCATCCCAGTAGGCCGTCTCTAAGTGGATGCGCAGTTCGCTGTATTGCTCAAAGCGACTGCGGTCTAGCTCAATGGCGGTCAGCAAGCTAAGGCGCACCGGCGGCAGAAAGCTGTATTCCGTTCGGGTGATCCCGCGCCGAGGACTGGCCTCGACCAAACCGAGCGTGCGTGCTACTTCCAACTGCTCGCGGAGTTTGCTGACACTGATGCCTATCTGATTGCTCAACTCCACGAGTGAGGGAAGCCGATCACCGGGTCGCAGTTCCTCTTCGATCAGATACCGGATGAACTCGCAATCCAGACAGGACCAAGCCACGATAAGCTCCATCTTGCAAAAGGCAAATACTCAAAACTTACAATAATCTGAATAATCAGATTATTCGGATTATATAATAAAGCTTCGATATCTGCAAATTCCCGACTCTTGGTTTCTCTGTTTCGCGCTTATCGTTCTTGTTTACGTACTAGACAATCACTGGGTGGCCAGGTAACGTACGGCCGCCGTCGCCATTATCGCCGTCCCTGTTGCCAAAACGCGCTCGTCGAAGTCAAACGTCGCGCTATGGTGGGGGCTGTGCCAACGTACGGACGGGTCTGAAGCGCCTACCAAGATGTAGCACCCCGGCACACGGTTGAGAAACTCAGACATATCCTCGCTGACCATCATAGGTGTGATAGTCCTAACCATGTTCTCTCCGACAATCTCACCAGCAACCGTCTGCATCAAACGTGCGCCGGATTCCGAGTTCACTGTTGCAGGCGCGTGATAGGGAAACTGGAGGTCCCATGATGCATCAAAGGCCTGACAAATTCCCTCAGCAATCTCCGCCATGCGTCGTCTGATCAACGTGTCTACATCCGCATCAAAGGACCGTATGGTACCAGTCAGTCTCGCGTGTCCAGACACGGCATTGAAGGCGCTACCGCTGTTAAATGTACCTACGGTGACGACAGCAGTTTTCCCAGGGTCGACCGATCGTGCAACGATGGTCTGCCAGGCGACCACGATCTGGGTTGCGATGACTGTGGCGTCAATTGTCTCGTGTGGCGCAGCTCCGTGGCCGCCACGCCCGCCAATTTCGAGTTCAAACCTATCTGCATTCGCCCAGAGTGGCCCTGGTTGAGCGACGACTTGGTTGAGCGGTAGCTGCGTCCAGAGATGCATGGCGAAGGCTGCATTAGGATGCGGATTCTCCAATACACCGTCGGCAATCATCGCCTGTGCGCCTCCCAGCCCCTCTTCGGCCGGCTGAAAGACGAACTTCACCCGCCCTCGGAGCAGGTCGCGATGTTCTGTAAGCATCTGCGCAACACCCAAACCGATCGCCATGTGGCCGTCGTGCCCACATGCGTGCATCACACCGGGCGTCTGTGACACGTAAGGTAGGTCATTTTCTTCCTGGACGGGGAGTGCGTCCATATCAAAGCGCAGTAGCACGGTCGGCGCGGAATCGGAACTTTCGCCACCTTCCAGTACTGCCACTACTCCGGTACCGCCAACGCCGATGACCACTTCCAGCCCAAGGTCCCCCAGTCTTTCGGCGATCATGCCGGCTGTGCGTGTTTCCTGAAACCCTAGCTCCGGATGCCTGTGGAATTCGCGCCGCCATTCGATAAGTTGCGGAAGCAGTTCGCTGGCGCGCGCGGTGATTACGGCACTTTCGCTCATAGTGAACGTTGTTCCTATTCTGAACGATTTCTAGACGTTGCCCAGGTACTCATCGAGCAGTTCGTTGCTTTCACGCACACGGTCGTAGTCGCGGCGGGCGCGGACAAGAATGCTGCCAATTTCCTCAAATCGATCGCTCAGGTCTCCCTCGTTACGGCTCGCCTCCCAGGCTTGGCGAATAAGGTCTTCGAACGACTTCGAACCTTCGATGTTACCCAGGATCATGTCCAGTTCACCGATGACTAATTCGAACATGCGAATCTTTCGCGCAAGCAAATCGATCACGTGTGCTTCGATAGTCTCATCGCAACTTAGGTTGAAGATCGTGACATCATGCTCTTGGCCCAGCCTGTGCAGACGACCAATACGCTGTTCAACACGCATGGGATTCCAGGGCAAGTCGTAATTGATAAGCTGGTGACAGAACTGTAGGTTACGACCCTCTGCACCGCTTTCCGTGCTTACCATGACCCGAACGCCGGGCTCATCGCCGTCCATCGTGCTTGGGTCTTCTCCACTGAACTCGTGGTCGCCACGAAAGGTAGCCACGGCAGCTTCTTTTTGTTGGATGTTCAGTCCACCATGGAAACCCACTGCCGAGATCCCCCACTCGTTAAGAGCCTTCAGAATCACCTCCAGCGTAGCGCGATATTCGGTGAAGATGAGGAATTTGCCGGGATACCCATCCAATATCTCTTTGACGGCCTGAAGCTTGCGACCTTTTGATATCGACTCTGCCTGCGCTAGGAAACCAAGTAGCTCGGCGCGCGCCCGCTCCTCGTATGCGCCGTCTTGAACCATTTTGCGCAAAGTAGAAGCGACTGCTTGGGGACTGCTGCTCAATTCGCGCTGCAGCGTCATCAACGTGAGACGGAGGTGTTTGTCACTGTCAACCGAACGAAATCGTCGCCGTATGTAGTCAGTGACATCCGCGTACAACCGCCATTCCGGCTCACTCAGTGAGAGGTGGTAGATTGCGGCGCGACGGCGAGGGAACGCGACTTCGACCTTGCTGCGCCGATTTCGAATCATGATGTCGTTGAGCAGACGGCGCAGCGAGGGCGCATTCTTCGGCCGCCGTGCATCCGCCTGTTGCAGGAAGTGCTGGCGAAAACCTCGCACTGTACCCAATTGGCCAGGAGCCAGAATGGTGATCAGACTATATAGCTCCATGAGGTCATTCTGAACAGGGGTGGCCGTGAGCATCAGTACGTACCGTTTGCGTATCTGGTTGACGAACTTCCATGCGAGCGTGCTTCTGTTTTTCAGTTTGTGCGCTTCGTCCACGATGAGAAGATCGTACTCTCGTGACAGGATGCCGTCGCTGTGATCCTGCCTCTTAGCGCGATCCAGGCTAGCAATCCAGCGACCGTCTTCCTTGGTTCCGAACTCCTTCCACTCGCGCGCCCTAGACACAGTGGTGAATTCTTCGTGGAACTTGTTTTGCAGTTCTTCTCGCCACTGTTCCGTGAGCGATGCCGGCGTCAATACTAGGACTGTCCGCACCAGACCGCGCTGTATCAATTCCTTCATAATAATGCCGGCCTCGATAGTCTTGCCCAGACCCACTTCGTCGGCGAGGAGCGCGCGTCCACGCATCTGGTTGAGTGCTTTCAGCGCGGTGTCTATCTGGTGCTGGTAGTGTTCGACATCCAATTCTTCCAGGGCGAGCAGCCGGTCAAAACCGCGGCTCAAGCGGATCGTTTCGGCCAGTAGCCTGAGCTTATAGAAGCCCGTCGCTTCGGGTTCTCTAGTGCGGCCGTGGGTGCGAAAAAAGGCTTCGAAGCTCTGGCTGCCTTCGATGAGGCGGGGGTGCAGGGTGACGCCAAGCTGTTCGAAGCGACCTGCCATGTCATGGTCGAGATTGTACCGATATCCGCACTGGAAACAGACTGTAGCGGTTTCCTCATCCAGCCAGCCGCATTGAGGGCAGCGTTTGCCAATCACAGCCTCCACTTCGGCGCGAGGACGGCGCACGCTAGCCTTTGGTTCTTCCGGTATTTCCAGCCACTCAAAACGGTCTTGTTTCATGTGTGTTTGCGCTGAGGTCATTGTGACCGGCTCGACGCGGGCCTGGCCCTGTAGCGTGCCCAAGTGCGCAGACCCTCGATTTCCTCCTGCATCATTTGGCTTAGCGGTACCGTGTCCTGTAGGACATCGAGC
>JBJYXA010000271.1:0-31427 GCA_046259705.1 Caldilineaceae bacterium | reverse complement strand
CGGTCCGTTCAGGCGCAACCCTCTCACTCTATCATACCCACTACACTACACAAAATTCAGAAGGCCACTGATCACAACAACATTATGGTTGCGTCGCTCGTGTTGCCAGCATAATCAAACGCACGAAGGCGACACGCAAAACTACTCGATAACCAACAGAATACCTTTCTCCTCGATCCGTTGACCAGGGACAGCGTGAATCTGCTTGACTATTCCAGTACGAGTCGCCCGAATCTCGTTCTCCATCTTCATAGCCTCCAGAATGACGAGAGCCTGTCCATCCTTGACCTCATCTCCCTCTCGCACCAGCACCTTGACGACAAGGCCTGGGATAGGAGCGGTAACGGCCGCCTCGCCTTCCGGCAAGTCAGGACCTCCTCTTGCCAACGCCATTCTGCGCTGGCGCTCGTCTTCCACCCGTATATCATAACGATCACCGCGAATGGAGACACCGTAGCGGAATCGCTCGGCCTCGATTAGTAACTCGTAGCTGCGCCCGTTGAACAGGACACTGTATAGTTCGGGGGCGCCGCTCTGATGCAAATCGACATTGAGTCGCTCTCCGTCGAGATAGATAGCGTCTTCCCTTATCTCAATCTCGTATTCATTTTCACCAACACTGGCGTAGTATTTCACCAGCGTCCCCTCGTGGCCCGCAAGCGTCCGGCATGCCGCCATCCGTGATTCGTATTTCCAGCGGCTGCCGATCCGCCGATATGCACTGCCTGGCGATCCTCCTCATGTGCAATAAGCGCGGAAGCGACGGCGGCTATACGCTCCTGCTCGAGGTCCTTTTCCGGTCGCTGGCGGAGCGCACGTCTCTCCAGATAACCCGTATCAAAGGTTCCCCAGATAAACTCGGTGCTATCCATGATCTCCTGATGATACGGGATCGATGTCTTTATACCGCCGATGCGATATTCATTCAGAGCTCGTCGCATGCGCAGGATCGCCTCAGCTCGCGTTTCACCCCATGCGACCAATTTCGCGACCATGGGATCATAGTATGTGGAGATTTCGATGCCGCGGTACAGAGCGCTTTCCACCCGTACACCAGGGCCAGTGGGTTCCTGCAGATAGACCACCGTACCGACACTGGGCACAAATCCGTTGAACGGATCCTCGGCGGTGATCCGGCATTCGATTGCCCAACCCTTTGGCTTGATGTCTTCCTGGTTATAACGCATACGTCGACCGGCCGCGATGGCAATCTGCTCTTTGACAATGTCTATACCGGTAACCAGTTCCGTCACCGGATGCTCGACCTGAAGCCTGGTATTCATCTCTAGGAAATAGTACTGGCCATCACGGTTGTCAAAGATAAACTCAACCGTACCTGCATTGACATAGTCCACGGCGCGGGCGGCATCGATGGCCACACGCCCCATCTCTTCGCGCAGCGATTCCGCCACGGCGACGCTCGGCGCCTCCTCGATCAACTTCTGGTGACGCCGCTGAATACTGCATTCGCGTTCACCCAGGTGGATGAGCTGGCCATGGCTGTCGCCCAGAATCTGGACCTCGATATGCCGCGCATTGGGCACAAATTTCTCTACATAGACTTCATCATTTCCAAATGCACTCTTGGCCTCACGGCGCGCCGAAGCCAAAAAATCGGAAAAATCGGAATCATGATCGACGACACGCATTCCTTTGCCGCCGCCGCCCGCGCTCGCCTTTATCATGACCGGATAGCCGATGTCGTCGGCAACGGCCGCCAGCTCTTCGTCGCTCAAACCGCGCTCAGACCCAGGCAGAAGCGGTACGCCAGCCTTAGCGACCGTCTGTCGCGCCGTTACTTTGTCTCCCATCTTCTCGATAGCATCAGCGCTAGGTCCCACGAATGCGATGCCCGCATCCACGCAAGCAGCAGCGAATTCCGGGTTCTCGGAAAGAAATCCGTATCCGGGGTGGATAGCATCCACCCCAACCCTGCGCGCCACGTCGATGATGGTATCGATGCGCAGGTAGCTTTCGATGCTGGGCGCGGGCCCGATACAGTATGCCTCATCCGCATACCTGACGTGAAGAGCAGCTCGGTCCGCCTCTGAAAAGACCGCAACTGCCGAAATGCCGCGCTCTTCACAAGCACGGAGAACACGCAGAGCGATTTCTCCTCGATTGGCCACCAATACCTTCTTAAACATCTCGAATTCCGACTACAGTATCCAGGAACATAAATTATCGTACCAGCAATCTTCTCAGGAGGGATCCAGTGAGCGCAATATTCGTCTAGAACAACGGCTGGTGGACCCTCGCCGTAATCAATACCCGATCGAATTCGTACGGCGTAGGCACGAGTTCATCTGACTCGTGCCATCGGCCAAACTGCGCGTCGCCCGGTCGTAGGATTAGCCGCCGAAACGACCAGATCGTAACCGACACCTGCTTGCCCACGCCTACGCTGAAATCATCCTCGACGATTCCTACGATCGTACTCACTCCCGTGAGCCAACGCGTCTCCCAAGTTCCGTACGGCAGGCGCCCCTCCATATCAGGGGCGCAAAATACTCGCAAAGGTATCTCTGCGCACTGGACCAGCAAAGCGGCGCTTTCATAATCATCAGATTTCTGTATTTGCGCTTGCGCGATTTGACCAGAAAAGGCGAACAGTGCCCGCCCAACATGTACGAATTGCGGTTCCACCGGCGTTCCTTGGACGTGATACCAGGCTCCGTCGCCAATGGGCGCAAGTACCGTCGTCTGCAACTGAAGCGTCAGCGACTGGCCTTGCTGCAGGTTTGGATATCCCATGAGTTCAAATTGTTCGGCGGGCAGATCGAATTCGACTTCGGTCATGGACATAACAAATTACCGATTGTGGCCGCCACGTGCACTGTCGCGGCAAGCCAAGCGACGGGATACCTCCGACTACAATGGAATGTTGCCGTGCTTCTTGGGCGGCAGATTGCCCTGCTTATTCTGCAACATCTCAAGCGCGTTGATTAGGCGCGGACGCGTCTCGTGCGGTTCTATGATGTTGTCGATGAATCCCTCGGACGCGGCCACATATGGATTGGCGAAGCGCTGACGATAGTCCTCAACCAACTCCGACTTGCGCGCTACCGGGTCGTCCGCTTCCGCCAGCTGTCGCCGAAAGATCACATTGACCGCACCATCAGGTCCCATCACCGCGATCTCGGCGCTCGGCCATGCCAACACCAAGTCCGCGCCAATATGGCGCGGATTCATCACACAATAGGCCCCGCCATAGGCCTTGCGCACAATTACGGTGAGTTTCGGCACCGTTGCCTCCGCCAGCGCATAGAGCAATTTCGCGCCGTGACGAATAATGCCGCCATGTTCCTGCGTAACCCCTGGCATGAATCCGGGCACGTCTTCCAGCACCAGCAGCGGCACATTGAAAGCATCGCAGAATCGTACAAAACGCGCCGCTTTCTGACTAGCTACCACGTCGAGTACGCCGGCGAGGCTCAGCGGCTGGTTTGCCACGATGCCGACTGGTCGACCGCCGAGCCTTACGAAGCCGACCAAAACGTTGGTCGCCCACTGTTCGTGGACTTCCAGAAATTGCCCATCATCCACGATGTGCCGTATCACTTCCTTCATGTCATAAGGACGATTCGGACTTTCAGGAACGATGGTATCCAGTTCTTGATCCTGGCGAAGCGCGTCGTCCTGAATACCTTGGTAGGGCGGGTCTTCCATGTTGTTATTTGGCAGGAATCCGAGCAACTGCCTTACGAGGAACAACGCGTCCTCTTCGTTCTCGGCGGCAAAATGAGCGACACCGGAATCCCTGGAATGGACACCGGCGCCCCCCAATTCTTCGAAGGTCACATCTTCATGAGTCACGGCCTTAATGACATCCGGACCGGTGACAAACATATGACTTGTATTCTTAACCATGACGACGAAGTCTGTGATAGACGGACTGTAGACCGCACCTCCAGCGCACGGACCGAGGATGACGCTGATCTGTGGCACCACGCCGGAAGAAATCACGTTGCGATAAAAGATATCCGCATAACCGGCCAAGGCCTTGACGCCTTCCTGTATGCGTGCGCCGCCGGAGTCATTAAGTCCAATAATCGGGGCGCCATTGGTCATGGCCATTTCCTGAACTTTGCAGATCTTGGCTGCATGTGTTCGGCTGACGCTTCCGCCAAAGACAGTGAAATCCTGAGCGTATACGTAGACGAGTCGACCTTCTATCGTGCCGTATCCGGTTACTACCCCGTCACCTGGGATCTTGTTCTCACCCAAACCGAAGTCTTCGCAATTGTGCGTGACGAAGACGTCCATTTCACGAAAACTTCCCTTGTCCAGCAACACGTCGAGCCGTTCGCGCGCCGTCATACGCCCGCGAGCATGCTGGCGAGCTATACGTTCCTCCCCACCGCCCTGTTTTGCAAGCGCCTTCCGCCGGCGAAATTCCTCGATTCGGGACTCAGTGTTATGTTCGATTTCTGCTGTACCCAATAGTATGTTCCTTCATCCACATGCAGGAGATCGCACTCGATCGCCGCTTACATTGCACGTCGACGCCACTGGCGACGCGTTTGCGGTGGCTCACACAAGAAGGTATTCGTGTGGCTCTGGACACGCAAACGGCAGATCGACCACCAGTCGCGTTTCGCTGGAGCCGGCGCACAAAAGAAATGCGCTCTAGCCATTGAAGGTTCGATTCGACACCATTCCATCCGGCAAGAAGGACGCCACGACTGGTGCAACTTGGTTTGACAGGCGCTCGCTGGTAGTGGCCCGAACATCTGTCTTGAGCGCACCAGAACATGATAGCCGATCCGTCTGAAATCGCCCATTGGCGCGTATTGGATGGTACTGTCGAACTCATTGACGTCGTCACCCGGTTCGACGGTCACAATCGCTAAGGAGAGCTACGTATCCCGGCCAAGCCTACGAATATATACCAGAAAATGGTGGATGCGGAAATGCGAAGATCCTTAGCCAGTGAGTCTAGACATCTCTCACATCTGCCTAGGGTTCACGCTTTGACGAGGAAGGTAGCTAATGCTGCGCCCGCGACCGCACACATTGTCATGAAAAGAACCATGAGCGCGATCAATGTGCAGCTGAAAACAATATTGACGACGGCTCCGCGTTCGCCAGTAACCGCCGTCAGCGCTGCGCCGCTAACACCCAGACCTAGGAGCAACCCTAACGTCGTAAATGCTGCACTGAGAGCAATTCCTAATCCAAACAGATTTGTGCTGATATATAATCCAATGATTCCGCTCGTAATGCCGCACGCAGCACTAATGAGGACAATCGGCAGGGAAGGAGCGCGACCGTCGCCAGTTCGCCGGTCTAGACTTGACCCATGGGAAAAGGGCGAAGGGAACAGTTCACGATATACGTCGGCTTCGGCCACAGTATTCCGTCCCGTACCTTCGCCGCCAACACCCAGACCAGGGTATAACTCGTTCGTGCCCTGTCCAGTGGACGAAGACAATCCATCCGGCAAGGGATGGCTTGGCTCCCGGCCGTGCTCGTGGTTGGGCTCGCCGGGTGGCCAATTCGTATGCTCGTCGGAGTGGAGATCGGGATTCAAGGCTTTATTCGTCCACTGCATTGGTTCGTAGCCATAGCACGCGGTGCGATTATTGTAGCGGACGCGAGATGGCCCAACCAATCCGAGTACGCAGTCAAGATTGCCAACTGGGATACTGACATAGAGCAGAAGACTGAGAATATGCAAGATGCCAAAGCATGAAGCATTCGACCTAGAACGACTGCACGCCGCCTTGAACTCTCGTACGATTGGCCATTCTATAGACTATCATGCCACTGTCGCCAGCACCATGTCATTGGCACGCAGATTAGCGGAAAAAGGGCGTGTCCGCTCCGGGCATGTGGTCCTGGCCGAGGAACAAAGTGCAGGCAAAGGCAGACGCGGCCGCAGTTGGACTGCGCCGTATGGACGAGCGTTATTGGCGAGCGTGCTCCTGGAGCCCCCGATGATTCCGGCGTTCCCGGCACTGCTGCCCATGGCCGCTGGTCTGGCGGTGGTCGAAGCCATCAACGACGTAGCCCCGCCGGTTGGCAATGCGCTACACCTGAAATGGCCCAACGACGTGCTGCTCGGGAAAGGCCGGTTCGCGGGCAAGGTTGCCGGTATTCTCGTCGAGTCTGCGTTTGAGTGTGGCACGCCGGCCTACGTCATCCTTGGCGTTGGCATCAACGTGAATCAGACCGACGCCGAGCTGCCCGTGGTAGAGGCCCACATGCCAAAGCCAACGAGTATTCAGAGCGTCCTGGGCGAACGAATCGATCGCACGGAACTGCTCATCGCCCTGTGCCTGCAGATGGAACGATTTTTGGATCCACAGATGCAGCCGGACGCGATTCTCGATCGATGGCGTTCGCGCTTAGGCATGTTGGGAAAATCTGTCGCGGTATATGCGCAGCCGGATGCGAATGTACCTGACTTCATTGGAATAGCGCTAGACATCACGCCGACCGGCCAGTTACTTGTCCGTGACGCTGACGGCGAAACACACTCACTAGCAGCCGCGGACGTCTCGGTGCGAGACGCAGACCTTTGATCCGATGCGCCTTGTGAAACTCTTGCGCCCCATCAACGTATTGTTCATTAGCAACGCCCGGCAGGAAAAGCCGTGCAATGGAATCGGCAGCGATGCCTGATGGCTTCTCTATTCCGGCATCATCGCTCTCACATCCAGATGGGGTGCAGTATGGGGCAGTACGGGCCACGAGTTTCGTTGGGGCGGCCCATTTGCCTATGTTACAATCCCACTGGACTGATCAACTCGATCGTACACCTCTAGGAGGGTATATGGATTACGGCAAGTCCTTTACATTTGTTTTCGATGACCCGCGCTGGATAACCAAGATTGCGATTGGCACCGGTCTGATTCTGGTCAGTTCGTTGCTTAGCGTTATCCTGATCGGTGTGCTCGGGTTCTTCATACTGGGTGGATATTCCATCAGGTTGCTGCAGAACGTTCGAGATGGCGACGATACTCCTCTGCCCGAGTGGGATGATTGGGGTGGGGACTTCATGCGCGGCCTGAAGTATGCCGTGGTCGGCATCATCTGGGCGTTGCCGATGATCATCTTCGTCTTGCCTATGATTATTGGTGGAGCCATTTCCGACGGAAATGGCGGCGCTTCGTTCCTGGGCGGACTAATCATGGTGGGTGCCGGCTGTCTGATGTTTCTGTACGGGCTATTCGTAGCACTGGCTGCACCGGGATTCACTATAGCTTATTCTGGTGACGAACGTATCAACAGCGGTCTCCAGTTCACCGAAATCTGGCACTGGACGCAGTCGAATATCGGACAGGTTATCGTGGCAGTTCTCGTCGTACTTTTGGCACAATTTGTCATTACAATGGTGGGTTCCATCGTGGGTGCTGTCCTCTGCCTAGTGGGGATGGCTATCACCATCCCGCTTGCGAGCCTGGCGGTGTCTATCTTTCAACATCATGTATACGGGCAATTGGCCCATGAATTCCCCTTCGGTGGTGCGAGCGCCCTTGCGTCAAACGTTCCCCAAGAATTAGCCACAACCGCCCTAAGTGACATGAATCTGCCCGCAGTGGCGGAAGATACTGCGCAGACCGATGTGGACGACACAGACAACAGTACTGACACAGACAGCGAGCTACCGTCCGCATAGAAAGATCTCGTGCACTTACTGCGATTGTGCACGCAGCAATGTAGATAAAGAGAACGGCGCCCAGGCTGAGCGCCGTTCTCTTTATCTATTCTTCCGGTACTGCAACTCTCAAGACTAGGAGCGAAAGCCGTTCTATTGGTAGATGATCATGTTCGGGGTCACGTCGATGACCGAGTCGATCTCGTCGATCGACTCCTCACCCAGTGCCTGCGATGGCGTCAGTATTGGATCATCCCAGCGATAGAACAGCTTGAACGCGACAAAGGGTGAGTCCGGAGTAACTAGAGAATTGTATTTGCTCGTTTTGGCCCAAGGGCCGCCCCAACCGTCGACTGATATGGTTAGGGCGACTTGATCCACATTTCGGTCGATTTTCTCGGGATCCAAAATCATGTTGGCCTGAAACTGATGCACCAGGAGCACTCGGTCACCCTTGATGCGATTGCGGCGCAGGTAGCGCTGGATCGCCGACTCAGCCTCGTTGATCTGATCCGCAGTTAGGTAGCCGATGGGATCGCCAGGCCAGTACTGGCCCGGGTGGACCATTGCGAATTCCGGATCGATGGCCAGATGTACATTGTCATGGGCAAGGTACGGAAGCGCTTTGCTAATGGAATCAACAGCAGACAGGGCGCCGATCTGCACATCGAGAATCACGGCAAAGTCAGCCTCGGCCGCCTTGGTGATATACTCCGTTACAATGGCGTCGTCGAGATAGTCCAGATGGCTGCCATCGTCGCCGGGCGCCTTGGTTGCCATTCCATAGACCAAGTGCAGCGCGGGATATACCGAAAGACTGTATCCATTGGCGATCTCGTATTCGCGTGCCTGCTCCTTCAGCAGATCGATTAGCTCGTCAATCTCATATTCGCCTAGGATACCCATGACGGGAATCCCTGGACGGCCATAGTAGGTAAGCCAGGTGCGCCCATAATATGGGGATGTGCTATCGATTCCATGAGCGAACACCGTCATTCGTTCGGTGATCGTTCCACGGGGCACGATTGCGGTGGTCTCGGCCGAGGGCTCAAAGACCAGTGATGCGCCATCAATTCCGGACCCAAGCGCGGTGTAGGGACTGAGAATCCCGAACCGTTCGGCCGGTACAGCGGGCGGCCGAAGTGGTGTTTCTGTGCCCTGGGTCACGGGCGCTGCCATCGCGTGAGCCGTCACCAGCAGCGCAGCCACCATACCGAACGCTACCCAAATCGCTGTTACCCAAGATTTCATTATAGTGTGGTCCATGGCCCGCGCGAGATACGGGTGCGTTCATTGCGTATATTTCGATGGATCGAACCGGTTGTGCTGAAAGCCTGCCAGCTTTTGCCCCTGAAGCACGCCGGCTAAGCGGGAGTTCAGGTTCCGGCCAACGCCGAAATCGTAGAATACCAGAGTGCCCGTGTCAAGTTCGTAATCAGACGGATTCTGACCTATGGGCGGAGCGGTAGTTCCAGTTACGCGACTCTGGAACTGCCTACGGGCGCAAGGGGCAATCGAGGACGAACCATCTGATCTTGGCGCTCCAGGAGAATGGCACTTACTATCGTGCAGAAGTTTTGTTTTGCGTGATGTTGAGGCAGAAACGCCACTACGCTACAATTGATTCTATCAATCGCGACACCAGCGCGACCGCCTATGCCGGGCAAACAACATGGAGTGAACGCCTGATTGTAGTTGCCCGCTCTGCCGGCATGACCTAATCGAGCACGGTTGGCGCATAGGCGGCCTGTAAACGCGTAGCTGCGGTGAATGCTCCGTACTAGCTCCCGCCACAAACACAGAAAGGCTAACATGGCAGCCGTCAACACAGAATTGAGCCGCGACCTTTCCCTGTTCGATGTGACCATGATCGGCGTGGGGGCAATGATTGGCGCCGGCATATTTGTGCTCACCGGCATCGCAGCGGGCGCAGCTGGACCAGCGCTAATCCTTGCGTTTTCGCTGAATGGTATAATCACCGTATTCACGGCCATGGCCTATGCTGAACTCGGTTCGGCCATTCCCGAAGCCGGGGGCGGATATCTGTGGGTCAGAGAGGCCTTACCGGGTCCAAATGCCTTCCAGGCCGGCTGGATGAGCTGGTTCGCTCATGCGGTGGCAGGAAGCCTATATGCGTTAGGTTTCGGTTCCTATATTTCGCTTGTCCTCAACGAGCTGGGCGTGACGTTTATCGGTCCGGAAGGGGGCATAGCCGGCAAGGTTTTCGCGGTCATCATCATTCTGATATTCCTGGGAATCAACTTCCGGGGCGTATCCGAAACCGGCATGGCCGGCAATATAATCACTGTCCTGAAAATCCTGATTTTGGGTTTCTTCATTATCAGCGGTATATGGGCAATCTATAGGAACCCGGAGTTTCTAACCAAGTTTGCCGATTTTGCTCCCAATGGTTGGGGGGGCATTGTCACCGCCATGGGGCTGACCTTTATCGCCTTCGAAGGATATGAGATCATTGTGCAAGCTGGCGAAGAGGTGAAGAGCCCGCGCACGAACATCCCGAAGGCGGTCTTCCTCTCGCTCGCCGTCGTCATCCCCATCTACATGTTGGTTGCCTTCGTATCCATTGGGGCGGTGACGCCGGATACCCCAATTGCGACCTACCAATGGTTAGCGGAACATGCCGAACTCGGCGTAGCCGAAGCAGCACGGCAGTTCATGCCTCTTGGGACAGTGCTGTTGCTGATTGGCGGCATTCTCTCGACCATGAGTGCGCTGAACGCCACGACGTTTTCGTCGACGCGTGTTTCATTTGCCATGGGCAGAGACCGCAACCTGCCAAAGGCCTTTGCAGAAATCAACCCGTGGACCCGCACGCCCTATAAGGCGCTCATGTTTAGTGGCGCCCTAATCCTGTTTATGGCCATCGCAATCCCAATCGAAGATGTAGCGGCGGCCGCCGACGTTATGTTCCTCCTGCTCTTTCTGCAGGTCAATGTGGCGGTTATCATCATTAGGCGGAAATACGGCGCTCGCCTGCGCTACGGATACTTGATGCCGTTCTTTCCGGTGATTCCAATCGTTGTCATTGGCATCAAGTTCCTGCTTGCCATATTTATGTTCCGCTATTCTCCTACGGCATGGTACTTCACGATTCTTTGGCTGGCCGTCGGCTTTGGCATCTACTATTTATACGCCAAGCCACGCAAGCGTGAAGAAGAGCGCACCCCCATCATTATGGAAGAGCGACTGGCAGTGGAGGGGTTAGGCGATGGCTACACGGTCCTCGTGCCGATCGCTAATCCCGCTTCGCTACCCGTATTGATTCAGCCTGCACTGAACGCGGCGCGGCGGCAAAACGGCAGCGTCATACTTCTTAACGTCATCACCGTGCCGGATCAGCTGCCGCTCTCTGCCGGTCGAAGGTATCTGAAGGAAAGCAGGGCGCTGACGGA
Source organism: Caldilineaceae bacterium (assembly GCA_046259705.1). Classification (GTDB taxonomy): domain Bacteria; phylum Chloroflexota; class Anaerolineae; order Caldilineales; family Caldilineaceae; genus JASGTU01. Next base: position 20,411 of record JBJYXA010000271.1, on the reverse strand, counting down.
ACTAGGCGCGCAAATAGTGGAAGCCGACGGCGTACGCGTGCAAACCCTTGTACGTATCGCACATAACGCGGCGGACGCAATCATTCAGACAACCGAAGAACACAATATCGATTTACTGATCATGGGCTGGCGAGGCGATAGCCACAGCACATCTTCATATATCGGCAGCAATATCGACCGTATTGTGCGTGAGGTCAACTGTGAATCGCTAATCGTCCAGAGCTCGCGTACTCCGCCTTTTGAAAAGATCCTCGTGCCAATTGCCGACCCTATGCAGATCCAATCTGCCTTGGATGCTGCCGGATATTTCTGCGACGGCGGATGCCAGCAGATCGATGTAGTACACGTGTTTCGGCCGGAGGCGACTGAAGACGAGAAGACGAAATACCTCCAAACGCTTGAGGCGGCTATCGCCAAATCCAGTAACGGCGATGAACCAAACGATCGCCCAGCGGTGACCATACGTACGGACACCGACGACGATGTCGTTCAAACCATTTCACGCGTGAGTAAGGGGTACGACTGTGTCGTTGTAGGTATGACGCGAGACAGCTGGCTAAAGCAGCGATTCCTGGGCAGCCGCCCTGCCCAACTTGCTGCAAAGCTCGAGCCGCCCATGATATTGGTGCAACCGCGGACGGGCTCCGTGGCTTATGGTATTTATCGCATGCGCCATTACATGCACGGCGGATATCGGATTGTGGAACCGGCAGCCGAAAAGGAATTGACGGATCAGGGCATACTTATGCCTGCGCGAAAAGCCGAAAGTCTCACACCCCCCACATTGCGCCAATCCTTGCCGACGCTTGTGGCAGGCATAGGCGCCATCGCCGGTGTGGTTATCATGTACACCGGCTACGGCACATCCACCACTTGGTATGGCGCCGGTCTTTATCTCGTTTCGCTGTTGTTCTTCACCGGGGCGTCACTGCATGCGATCAGCACCTACCGTTGACAATTTCCCCATACGCCGACCAACTTTGAGAGGTTCTAGACCGTGAGACAGAGTCATACCTTAGTGCTCGAACGAAATGTGGATTGGCTCCAGGAGTTTGCCACTGAGCCCTGCGAAGTCGCCTGGGCTTCAGAGGCGATCTTTTTCATACGCGCACTGGCGGTGGAAGGTATGCCAGCGGCTACGGCGGCCCGCATACAGCTGTCGCCGGACGGTATCCATTGGTGTGACGAAGGAACCAGCATATGGTTGCCTGTAGAACCGGGGCTCTCATTTCATCGCGTATCGCAATTTGGGGGCTGGCTGCGATTGGCCGGCCAACTTCCTGCGGGCGCCCGAATCAAGGTAATCGTCTACTTGGTACTTAAGGAATAGGACAAGCGCCATGCAAGAAGACATGTTGACAGCGATGGTTCATGCCAACCCTAACCTGAGTCGATTCAATCCGCTGGAGCGCATACTTTTGTACGATGAGTTCGATGACGGGCTTCAAGGCTGGATCGGCTTGATCGGCAACTACGAGCATTCGCTGGATTCGATATTGCCCGGATATCGGGATTTGCGCCCGCCTATGCTGAGCAACTTGACGGCGTGGGATACGGGTACGGCAGGCTCCCTGAGCGGAACGTACGCGATGAAGCTGGCGACGCGAGCCCAAAAAGGGTCTATCAGTGTAGGGCTGAAGCGCTTTACCTTTCGCAATGCGGCCCCGATCCGTATGGAAGCTTATTTCGCGTTCAAACCGGAGGCTAGCGAACTATTGCTGTCGGAGACAGATGTACGCGCAGTGGGCTTTCTGTTCGATCTGCAAGTAGGTGACCGGTGGCAAGGGGAACGCCTGCGCGTAATGCCGCATATCCGCTACCTCAATGCGCTGAACGGCGAGCCGGTGGGACGGTGGCAATTCAAAGAGAAGCGTTCACCCATGAAAGCTATCGGCGACACGGGCAAGACCGTGTCGCACTTCCATCTCTCGTCCGAAAATTGGGAAGATATCCCTGGTGGGGAGCAGTTACTTTGCTACAATGAGATTGCCACAAAACAGAACTGGCATTACCTACGAATAGACTTCGACCTGGAGAGCATGTCGTATCTAGGACTCCGCTGCAACGACCGTGTACATGATCTCTCCTCCGTGAGGCCGATGACTATACCTGCCATGGCGAACCTGTGGTGCATGGTCAATCCCTTGTTCTGGGTGGAGACCGACTGCGATAAGCGTGCCTTCCTGTATGTAGATTCTGTGGTCATTTCTACATCGATGCCCAACCCGGAATAGCATTGCTTTAGTTACAAACGGGAAGGGAGCCGTTGTCTAGTCCGGCCCCTTCCCGTTTCATTTACCAGTACGCGACCATTGTGCACGGCGCATACAATGCCTTCGTAGGCTACACGTTGTCAGACGGCAACGAGAGACCCTCAGCTTTGATCAACTGCACCATTTGGACAAACATGGCGTGCCATCGGGTATCGCCGGTCAACTCGGGGTGGAACGCCGTCGCCATTATCGGTCCTTGGCGAACGGCGACAATCACGGACGAGTCACCCGGCAATGTTGCCAGCACCTCGACATCCGGTCCGGCATCTACAATCGCAGGGGCGCGGATGAATATAGCCTCTGCCGGTTCCGGTCCCAGGCGAGGAGCCTCTAGCCAGGTCTGGAAGCTGTCCACTTGCCTACCGAAGTAGTTGCGATTGACAGTAACATGCAGACCGCCGACGAGAGGCTGGCCCCCTTGCTTCTGGCCCTGTGCACGGTCGGCGAGAAGGATCATGCCGGCGCATGTGCCCCATGTGGGCCGGCCGGAATGAACCCAAGCCTTCAGCGGTTCCACCAGTCCCCAGCGTTGAGCGATCAGCCCCATCGTGGTGCTTTCGCCGCCGGGAATAATTAGGCCGCGCACGTCGGCCAGCTGCTCCGGCTTGCGGATCTGCACACCACGAGCGCCCACGCGCTCAAGATGTGTGATATGTTCTGCAAAGGCGCCCTGAAGCGCAAGCACGCCAACGACAGGCACATCTTCGCCTGCGAGCGAGCGTTCATTGCGATTGACTACCATCCACGCTGCGCCATTCGCTCTGCATCGCTCAGACTATCGAGATTGATGCCGACCATGGCGCCACCGAGGTTTGTGCTCACCTCAGCCAGAATCTGCGGATCATCGTAGTGCGTAACCGCCTGCACGATCGCATGTGCGCGCGGGGCGGGATCGTCACTCTTGAAGATGCCCGATCCGACGAAAACGCCGTCCAGACCAAGCTGCATCATCAATGCCGCGTCTGCCGGTGTGGCGACTCCGCCGGCCGCGAAATTGACCACCGGCAGCCGCCCCAGTTCCGCCGTCTGCTTCACTAACGCATAGGGGGCCTGAATTTCTTTGGCATAGGCAAAAAGTTCATCATCATCCATAGACGAAACGCGACGGATCTCACCCATTACGGAGCGAGCGTGGCGTACTGCTTCGACTACATTGCCGGTACCTGCTTCACCCTTGGTCCGGATCATTGCGGCGCCCTCTGAGATCCGCCGCAATGCCTCTCCCAGATTGCGACAACCACAGACAAAGGGAACGGTGAATTTGTGCTTGTTGATGTGATTCTCTTCGTCCGCCGGCGTCAGCACTTCGCTTTCATCGATGTAGTCCACGCCGAGCGCCTCGAGGATCTGCGCCTCGACAAAGTGACCGATGCGAGCTTTGGCCATGACTGGGATAGTCACGGCGTCAATGATCTCCTTGATCTTTTGCGGATCGCTCATGCGAGCTACACCGCCGTCCTTGCGGATGTCCGCAGGAACGCGCTCCAAAGCCATGACCGCACAGGCGCCGGCCTCCTCGGCGATACGCGCATGCTCGGCCGTGACTACATCCATAATGACGCCACCCTTTAGCATCTGGGCCAGACCGGCCTTTACCGCAAAAGTCCCGGTTTGGGCGCCACTTCCGCCATTGTTGAAATGCCCGTTTTCGCTCATTCGTTGCTTCTCCCTATGCTATCGTCTTCTTCTGAAGGTAACGTTCAGTCTCGAGAACTGCCCTAAAGGATTCGTACGTTCGGTTCCAGCCCACTCTACTACGGTTGGGGCCATACTGTAGGCCAATATTCTATCCAACATGTCATGGCAACACAAGAGATAGACCACTTCTATGGGTGGGAACTTTGCCCGCAACCCCGGACCACAAAGCGTGGGCAGTGTGTGCGGGAGCCTGGATTCGCCGCGATTGACACTCCCAGCGAGTCGATTATCATATGTGACCGATTTAGCACTTTACCGGTAGGGCTATCGGCCTTAGGTCAATAAAGCCGTTTGGTCTGCCATACATCGTGCAGTAGACTTGCCTGACACAGGCCGAGTCATATTTTCCGGCGGAAAGTTTGGAACGAGGATCAACCGAGAAGAAACGGCGCGTAGGAGGCCAAACCTTGCAAGCGTTTAACTATGTAAAAGCGACAAGCTTGGACGAAGCCCTGTCCGTGCTTGCAGACATGGGGGAGCAGGCGAGCCTGCTTGGTGGAGGCACGGACCTCATCGTTGCGCTACGCGAGGGGCGCAAGAAGGCTCGCGTTGTCGTCGATGTGAAGCATATACCGCAAACATCGGCGCTTAGCTTCAGCACGGACTCCGGGTTACAGATCGGCGCTTCGGTTCCCTGCTATCGCATATATGGTGAACAGTCTATAGCCGATACATATCCTGGATTGATCGACGCCGTGCGCCTGATCGGAGGCGTCCAGATCCAGGGACGTGCCAGTGTGGGCGGCAATGTCTGCAATGCGTCTCCGGCGGCCGACAGCATTCCTGCTTTGATCGTCCACGCGGCTGTCTGCAACGTCGCCGGCCCCAGCGGCAATCGCAAAGTGGCGATCGAGGAGTTCTTCACGGGACCAGGGAGAACAGTATTGCAGCCCGGTGAGATGCTTGTGACTATCGATCTGCCGGTGCCACCACCCGGATTCGGCGCCGCATACCTGCGCTTTATTCCTCGCAATGAAATGGATATCGCCGTCGTCGGCGCCGGCGCCTCGGTTGTGTTGGACGAAAGCCGCACTACCATCCAGTCAGCTCGAATCGCCCTGGGCGCGGTGGCTCCCACGCCGCTTTACGTCAAAGAGGCAGGCGATGCGATTGCTGGATTGGCTGCCGATGGCGACGCCATACAAGAAGCGGCGCGGATTGCCCAGCTGGCCGCCCGTCCCATCACGGATATGCGCGGAACGGCCGAGTATCGCAAACACCTCGCAGCAGTACTTACCCAGCGGGCACTCCGTACAGCAATCGAGCGCGCGAAAGCAACTTAGGATCGACACGAAAAAGGGAGATTCGGAAGTGATATCCGAAAAAGTTCACGTTCAGACAACCATCAACGGTGAACCGAGAGAGTTCCTATGCGAACCTCGGCAAAGTCTTCTAGAAGTGTTGCGTGAAACGTTGATGCTTTTTGGGGCCAAGGAAGGATGTAATAACGGCAACTGCGGCGCATGTAACGTCATTCTGAATGGCGTGCTGGTGAACTCGTGTCTGGTCCTGGCAGTAGAGGCGCAGGACGCAGAGATCACGACCATTGAGGGCATCGCACTGAAGGATGGCCTGCATCCAATTCAGCAGAAATTCCTCGAAAACGCAGCGCTCCAGTGCGGCATCTGCACGCCGGGTTTCATCGTTTCCTCGAAGGCGCTACTGGACAAGAATCCTGACCCCACGGAAGAGGAAGTGCGCCTCTGGCTTGCAGGAAATCTATGCCGATGTACCGGGTACGACAAGATCGTACGCGCCGTGCTGGACGCCGCAGACAGTGCAGATATGGAAACACAGCGAGTCTAGGGCTGCCGGCCGGTGGGTGAGCCGATGCTACATTCCGTTTGGATACCCGCCCTCCATCGCGACCTGACCGGCGGCGCCGAAGTTGTCGAGGTGGAGGGCGACAGCGTCGCCGCGGTCATTGCGGAGCTAGACCGGCGTTTCCCCGGCATTGAAGCGCGCCTCTGTGAGGATGGGCGCGTTCGCCCCTATATCTCCGTCGCGGTGGACGGCGAAATCACGCGCCGCGGCCTACGACAGAAATTGTCGCATGACAGTGAGATTCACTTTGTCCCTTCCCTCGGGGGCGGATCTGATCTCTCTACTTGGCGCTGCGCCCCAGTGCACAGACGAGATCGCGCAGCGCGGCAGCCACAGTGACCACTTTTTCCGCGTCAACCAGCTCTGGCGTGTCTTTGGCGGTATGTGTCACATGAGACGTTAAATGCCAGAACTTAGCCGATGTGAGCGCTAGGGCGGGACGCCCGCGCTGGATGAACATGGAATGGTCGCTCTGAAACCAGGGCTCGCCCTCAACCAGACCGGCATGCCCTTGCATCGTCGAACGGCTCAATGCGGCGAGGTCATCGTGGCAGCCGTACAATGAGTACGCGGTGGCGCCATCAATATAGCCCGCAGCATCGATATTGATCGCAAGCGCGATACGGTCGAAATCGTGAGCATAGTCATTCCAGTACTGCATCTCACCGGCGGCGCTGTAATAATCCTCGCCGTTCAGCGCAACGATTTCCACTTCAGCCTTGCCATCGTACGTGCTTAGCAATTCTGAGAGCAACATCAGTACCACGACGCCCGTACCATTGTCCAGCGCTCCGGGCGTGTTGTCCTTAGTGTCAATATGGGCACATATCGTAATCTTCTGCAGAGAACCCGACCGTTTGCGAGCTATCACATTCCAAGCGGTCGAGGGAATCCGTCTTGAATAGGAACAAAGATCAATTCGCCGGCCCACTGCCTGCGCCAAACGTATTCCCTCCTCTGCAGTCATGTACACGGAGGGAACATCGAAGTCACCATCCTCGATTAGGGAAAAAGGATATACACCCCCAGCTGTCCCCGCATCGCGGGTTGTGGCGCTGATAATGGCTGCGGGCCGCTTCTTTTCCAACAACCTAATGATGTGTTGGTGATGGTCGGGATTGTAGAAGACAAACTTTTTGGGCATGAGCTGTTCTCGTGCAATCTCACCGCTCAGCAGCACCACCTTACCGGTCAACTCCGCTTGTTCAAGCTCAAGTACGCTTGAAACTGCCACCAGTTCCGCATGCACATCACAACCCAGTGCATAAGGGCTGACAAACGCCTGGTATGCCTGGCTGCCCGCCTGCAGAGACACACCGCCCTCCTCCCAATCGATGCAAACAAACTTCGGGCATTCAACTTCGTAACCCATTTGCGATACGATCTTGGCGAAATAATCGGCCGCTCGTCGATTGCCATCAGTGCCTGTTCGACGACTGCCAAATCCATAGCAGAGCTGGTCCAGAAATGCGCTTGCTTTGTTCGCAAGTGAAATGCTGCACATAATCTCATTCCCTCTCCGTTTGACCATGCTTGAACGATGGATACCGGTTCAACGCCAGCGAACACAAGCTTACCTGCTGCCAAAATCTCGCCGCCAGTTGGTTGGGCTATGCCGCGGTGCTATAATCGCCACCATGCCTATCAAGATACTTGCACCCGACGTCGCCGCCAAGATTGCGGCGGGCGAAGTGGTAGAGCGGCCTGCTAGCGTTGCCAAAGAGCTTATCGAGAACAGCCTGGATGCAGGCGCCACCGAAATACGAGTGGAACTGCGCGAAGGGGGCCAGCGGTTCTTGCGCGTGGTGGACAATGGCCACGGCGTGCCCCCCGACGAAGTCGCACTTGCATTTGAACGCCACGCCACCAGCAAGCTTACGGGCGCCGCGGACTTGGACCATATCGCCACCCTCGGTTTTCGCGGCGAGGCTCTCTACAGTATCGCGGCGGTCAGCAACGTCACATTCACTTCGCGCTATGAGTCAAACGATTCTGCAATCCAACTGGTGCTGGAAGGCGGCGATCTAGTCGGACAACAGAAGACCGGCGCGCCCATAGGCACCTCGGTCACGGTCGAGCACTTGTTTCACAACGTGCCGGCAAGACGCAAGTATCTGCGCAAACCGGTAACCGAGGCGTCGCGTATTACCGCGCTCGTACAGCGATATGCCCTGGCCTGCCCGGAGTGCCGTTTTTTGCTGGTGAATGATGGCCGGGAGACATTTCACAGCTTGGGCAGCGGCGATGCATTTGACGTGCTCGTCCAAATACGCGGACTGGAGCAGGCTCGCCAGATGGTCCGTTTTGGTCGCTTTCCCAGTCTAGACGACAAAGGAGGCGCCTCAGACGGCCTGGAACATGAAGTGAAGTTCATGGACACCGAAGAGGTCCCGGACCGAAGCTCCATGCGCCGACCACTGCGCGTTTTTGGTTTCACGAGTCTGCCGGCGCTGACTCGCGCCAATCGGACCGGCATCGATCTGTTCGTGAATCGACGCTACGTGGAGGATCGCAGCCTGACCCATGCGGTCGTCCAGGCATACCACACCCTGTTGCAGGTTGGCCGCTTCCCGCTGGCCGTGGTCAACGTTGAAATAGATCCCTCTGAAGTCGATGTCAACGTTCACCCGCAGAAGACTCAGATTCGGTTCGTAGACGAGCGGGCGGTATTTAGCGCAGTAATGCGCGCCGTAAACGAAGCGGCGGTTCCGCATGCCCCGGTACCGGATATGACCGTACGGAAAGATGCCGAGGTAGATGCCTGGCGCATCCGCCACGATCGCCTTTTGCAGGCTGGCGCTCAGGCGCAGTTCAACCTGGGCACGCCGCTGCCCAGACAGCCCACATCGCTTGCCGCGCAGCAGGATCTCGGCGAGCGGCTTGAATGGGCGCCGTCGAGTGATTCGGAATCCGTCGCTGGCAAGGACGCTCAGCCTGTCGCCGTGGCGACCGACGAAATAGACGGCGATCGGACACCGCCACTCACGTCGGGCGGCAAACTTCCGCCGCTGCGAGTAGTGGGACAGGTAGGTTCACTCTACATTATTGCAGAGGGTCCCCACGGCGTCTTCCTCATCGATCAGCACGCTGCCCATGAACGCATTCTGTATGAACAGTTCATGGCGAAGCGGGGCGGCGTGAATCCATCCGCTATCGCTTCGCAGCAAATGCTGGATCCACTGACGCTTCACGTTGGCCATGAGGTGACCGGTTTAGTGAGCCAACACCTGGATGAGCTAAACGGCATCGGGTTTCAAATCGAACCCTTCGGAGGCGACAGCTTCTTGTTGCGCGGCGTGCCCGCTGTGCTTTCGGGTCAAGATCCGCAACGAGCTATAGAGGAGATCGTCTCGGGTTTGGCTGAACACCGCAACCTCGTCGGCGAGGAGGTGGAAGCACAGCTGGTCAAAATGGTATGCAAGCGCGCCGCCATCAAGGCCGGTCAGCAACTGAGCGAACTCGAAATGCGCGAGTTGGTGCGCCAGCTCGAAGCATGCCAATCTCCGCGTACATGTCCACACGGCCGCCCGACCATGATTCAGCTCTCCGCCGGCGAGTTGGAGAAAGCCTTCGGTCGCGTTTAGCCGACTTTCTCCCGGTAAGAGAAGCGGGGTATGGTGCTCTAGAAATACTTGCGTGCGGATTGTGTACTTGAGCGATCGAATGTGCTGCTTTCGCCCGTCGACAGAATCCCGACCAAGCAGGGGGAACCGTGCCGTGCAACTTTGGATTTGCCTCTGCGCCTATGCTATACTTGGCAAGTTGCGTATAAATCATAGATTCAGCTTTGCGCAGAACCCATTTGGCTGATCTCTCGAGCTGATTTGCACATGCAAATCAGCTTCATTATCAAAGGCGCGTCTTTTCCCGGTTTCTAACGCAAGAAACGGACACCGCCTCTGTGAGACGCCGACTAGGCGAAACGAGTCACAATACCGAGGGCAAAAATGTCGCTAAATATCAAAATCGAACCGATGGAAGATCGTCGTGTCTCACTCATAGTTGAGGTAGATCAGGAGCGCGTCGATCAGGAACTACGCAAGGCAGCCCGCACCGTAGGCAGGCAGTACCGTATTCCGGGTTTCCGCAAAGGAAAGGCCCCGTACAATCTAGTCGTGCAATATGTGGGTCTGCCTAACCTCTATAGCGAGTTCCTCGATTCACTGGGAAACGAGATCTACGCGCAAGCCATCGAGCAAGAAAAGATCGAGCCTTATGCGATGGCGTCGCTGGATATCTCGTCGCTGGAGCCGTTAGTCTACGACTTTGAGGTTCCGCTGGAACCGACGGTGGACCTTGGCGACTACCGCAGCTTCCGCCTGGAAGAAGAGGAACCTGAGGTCACGCCGGAGGAGATCGATGAAGCACTGAACGAACTCAAATCGCAACATGCGGACTGGACCGAGGTAGACCGCCCGAGCCAGTACGGAGACATGCTGACCATCGACGTCAAAAGTGTATTGGTACGGCCTGATGGCACCACAGCAGCAGACGATGCGGATACGGAGACAGAAGGCCTCGGCGAGGCAGCCGATGAAACGGTGATCCTCGATGAGACCGACTGGGACGTCATGCTCGATGAGGAAAATCCGCTAGAACCCCCCGGATTGGATCAGGAACTCTTAGGTATGTCGCCAGGGGAAGAAAAGGACTTCGTGTTGGACTGGCCGGAGGGTAGCCAGAGTATCTACGCCGGTAGGCAGGGCGAGTTTCACGTCAAGGTGCAAACGATCAAGGCTTTCATGGAGCCGGAACTCGACGACGACTTCGCTAAGAAGATCGACGAAGAGTTCGAGGATATGAACGAACTGAAAGCCGATATCGAAGAGAATCTTCTGGAGAGCAAACGAAATCGTGCTGAGAGCGATTATCTCGAGCGTGTTCTCGACGCTCTGGTGGAACAGTCGACGATGGAATACCCGCCCGTCGTCGTGGAGGATCAGATTGACTCGATGGTGTCGGAGTTTGCGCGACAGCTGCAGATGTACGGTATCGACAGTTTGGAATCCTATTTGAATCAGGTCGGACAATCGATGGAGGATTATCGAGAGTCGCTGCGTGAGCAGGCCGAGATCGCAGCAAAGCGAAACCTGGTGATTTCCGAGGTTTACCAGCGCGAAGGCATCACGGCAACCGAAGAAGACGTCGACGAACGCATCAGCGAAATGCGGGAGAGACTGCACCGGGAAGATGCCACCGACGAACAGAATCAGATGGCCGACATCATTGCGGAAAACATGAGAACCGGTTCCGGACGCCAAGTTCTGGAAAGTCAAATCCTGCAGGAGAAGTCGCTCAAGCGGCTATTGGCAATTGCTCGCGGTGAGGAGGTGCCCGAACCTGGCGCTCCGGAACTCACATCAGACGGCGCGGTCGAGGAGTCAGAGGAGTCAGCCGGCGGAGCTGCCGCGCCTGATGCCGAAGCGCTTGTCACCGAGCCTGAAATGAACGATGCCTCCGGCGAAGTCTCAGCCGATGAGGCCGATATAGAAGCCGCGGAGGAAGAGGGCGCAGACGACGAGAAGGCCGAGCAGTAGAGTTGGAACTGCTGCGGACCGCAACGCAAACGCAATGCAAACACAATTGAGAAGCCCGCTTACGTTCGTTCGGAGTCCCGCATCGTACAGTATGGGCAGCGAAAAGCATCGCAGCTTCAATTGCGAGGACATACCCAACAAAGGGAAAGGTACAGAATGAACCTACCGACGAACTTAGTTCCCATGGTAATTGACAATAGTGGCCGTGGTGAACGCGCATATGATATTTTCAGCCTCTTGCTCAAGGAGCGCATCGTATTCCTAGGTACGCCGATTAACGATCAGATTGCGAATCTGATCGTGGCTCAGTTACTTTATCTGAATAGCGATGATCCAAATCAGCCCATTCACATGTACATCAATAGCCCCGGTGGCAGCATCTACGCCGGTCTCGCTATTTATGACACCATGCAGATGATCCCTGCAACCGTAAACACCTACGCGGTGGGCGTTACGGCTAGCATGGGTACGGTGCTTCTGGCTGCCGGCGCACCTGGGCGGCGTTTTGCGCTACCGCACGCCACCATTCACCTGCACCCGGCCGCAAGCGGGGCGCAAGGATATACGGAAGATGTTCGCATCGCATTCCGCGAGCAAGAACGTATCCAGACACAGCTCTTCCATTTGGTCGGCAAACACACCGGCCATTCATGGAAGGACATCGAGCATGATTTCGAGCGAGACCGATACATGAACGTCATCGAGGCGCAGGAATACGGTCTAGTCGACGACATCCTTGGCGATGAAAGTGATATCGTGCAGATCAGGAACGGCGAGATTGTCGTTCCCAGCCTGAACGGCGACGAGAAGCCTGACGGTTCGAATGGCTCGAAGTAACCATTGAGAAACTGCTATGAGCACCGGGTCCACCCGGCCTGTGCAGTCTGGATTTGAAGTGGTGAACCAGTAGACTCCGGTCGCAATCCGCACCGGAGTCTACTATCAAGAACAGGCTCGCTGATATTTCGCCGTTCTTAACACTCCTTATTATCATGTGCTGTTGTCGAGTGTGACCTCACCTCCTGCTACCGTCTGCGAGTACAGATATGAATGACACGACTGGGACAACTGAGCCCCGCTGCTCCTTCTGCAACAAGAGTCGCAGCGAGGTGCGCCACCTTATTGAGGGCGCTCCGGATGTATACATCTGCGATGAATGTGTGATGCTGGGCGCGGAATTGCTGGCGGACGAAGGAATGGACGTCGCAAAATCACCTGCCACACCGGAGCCTGCGCCTGCGACGCGCGAGATCCCGCGCCCGAAAGAGATTGTGGAATACCTGGATCAGTATGTGATAGGGCAGGAACGCGCCAAGAAGGTCCTATCGGTAGCGGTTTACAACCATTACAAACGGGTGTTGGGCCAACATTCGAAGCAGTCGCTCGACGCACGGGCAGACCACGATGAGGGCGAAATAGAGCTGACCAAGAGCAACGTGCTTCTGGTCGGACCTACTGGCAGTGGTAAGACGCTCCTGGCGCAGACTCTGGCCAAATTGCTTGACGTCCCATACACGCTCGCCGACGCCACTGCGCTCACTGAAGCCGGCTATGTGGGTGAAGACGTGGAAACAATCCTTGTGGGCCTCTTACAGAACGCCAACTGGGACGTAGAACGAGCGGCGCATGGTATCGTCTATATCGACGAGATCGACAAGATAACGCGCAAAGGGGGCGATAACCCGAGCATCACGCGCGACGTGAGCGGAGAGGGCGTGCAACAGGCGTTGCTCAAGATCATCGAGGGAACCGTGGCCAATGTGCCCCCTGCGCCAGGCCGGAAACACCCGCAGCAGGAATTCATTCAGCTCGACACAAGCAACATCCTGTTTATCTGCGGTGGAGCCTTTGCACAGCTTGCTGATATCGTGCGCCATCGCGTTCAGCGGCGCGGCAGTATTGGGTTCCTGCCTTCGGACAGCGATCTACTCTACCAGGAGCAAATGCCGTCACAAAATGATGCGGACGACGCATCTCTGCCAGAGGATCCGGAAGCGCGGCGCAGGGAACAGCGTATTCGGCGGCTTGAGAAAGAAAATCATGAGGAAGACCATTTCCTCAGGCGCATCATGCCAGATGATCTCCTGGCCTACGGCCTGATCCCGGAGTTTGTGGGAAGGTTGCCGGTCCTAACCGCGCTGGAAAGCCTGGACCGCAAGACATTGGTTCGGATCCTCACGGAACCACGCAACAGCGTCGTCCGGCAATTTCAGCGTCTATTTGCCATGGATGGCGTGGAATTGCATTTCGAAGCCGATGCGCTGGAGGCAGTGGCGACGGAGGCCTTTCTGCGCAAGACCGGCGCCCGTGGATTGCGCAGTATCGTCGAAGAAGCGTTGTTGGACGTGATGTATGACATCCCCAGCAGAAGCGATGTCGTGCGGTGTGTTGTCGGACGAAAAGTGTTTACCGAACGGGCGGAACCGCTACTGCTGACGGAAGACGATATTTCCGCAGCGGCAGCGGACGACACGGAAGAGTACCGGCCAGCTGCATAGTGCGCAGCCGAACGGACTGAGGTTAGGGCGAGATTCCACCATGAGTGCCCCGCTCCTTGAGCTGACGGTCCACGGACCGAATAATTCTTCGGTCAGTCACAGCAAAAGGTAACTCTGGTAGGCTGCGCCACTCGGCCCAGCGCCAATCCGCACACTGGAGCGCACCTGGCGTGCCGGAGACGTGGCGTGCATGAAACGCATGGAGCGTAATGCGAAAATGTGTATACGCGTGCTGAACCTGAACAATAGGCTCCAGCACGTCGATAGCAATTCCCAGTTCCTCGCAGATTTCTCGACGCAGACATTCCTCTAGTCCCACGTCATCCGGCTCCAATTTCCCGCCGGGAAACTCCCACAAACCGCCTAGCATGCCATCGAGCGGCCTTTGCGCGACCAGTACCCGGGAGGTCAGCGGTTCTGCCTCCCAGATTACGCCTGCGGCCACATCATAGTGCGGCGTGACGGCGCGTGCCGAGCGTATTGGTCGCTCTGATTGCGTTCCAAGTGCATAGGCTGCACAGTTGGCCTGCAGAGGGCAAACAAGACATCGAGGGGCACGCTGTGTACACACGGTCGAACCCAGCTCCATCAACGCTTCATTGACTACGCCGGCCGCGCCCTGCGGCGCCGCGCTGACAAGTTCTTGGGCCATCGTCCACATCCGTTTGACCGTCGCCGATTCGTCGACAGATTCCTCGATATCAGCCAAACGACTGAAAACCCGTTTTGCGTTTCCATCCAGGATCGACTCGCGTTGCCCATAGGCCAGACTCAGGATGGCGCCAGCCGTATACTCGCCGATTCCGGGCAATCCTATCAGTTCCTTGCGCGTGCGCGGCAATTCGCCGCCATACCGATCCACCACGATGTTCGCAGCTCCATGCAGGTTGCGGGCACGGGCGTAGTAACCTAACCCTTCCCACACTCTCAAAACAGCTTGTATCTCAGCAACCGCCAATGCCTGCACCGTAGGAAACGCCCGCATCCAACGGTTGAAGTAGTCCACGACGGTGGTCAGGCGCGTCTGCTGCGCCATGACCTCACTGATCCAGACGGCGTATGGATCGCGCCTTCCAGCGGGCGCGGACCGCCAGGGCAGGTTGCGCAGGTCTGCGCTGTGCCAGCGCGCCAACTCACCGGCGATTAATTGCCAATTCATGTAGCAAAGGGAGTAGGAATAAACGGCCAGATGCCACGAAATACAGGGCCTACTGTCCGCATCTGCCGGTACGCTAACTACCCGGGACCTGACCCATGAAACACTGACCGAGTGATGTAGCTACGAAGAAGAATCCAATGGCTAGCCACGCCCAGAGAGGAAATCCAAGGAAGGTAACTCTGCGTTTTTTCTTTTCCTCTTTGGGGTGAGGCAATTCTGCCTGGCAGCGCCAGCACACGTCTTTGTCATCAGGATTCCATGTACCGCAATTGGGGCACTCCATGCAACGTCTCCTTGGGGTTACAAATGTCCCCCGATCGTAGCATAGAAAAGCTTCGGCGCAAATTATATGCGCCGTGTCGGTCGGGAGTTTGCGTTCCCAGTTTCATCCGGTACGCTGATGCCGTGAACAGCGTCCAACTCCGGCGCACTATTGGCTGGATACCTCTCCTAATTGCATTTCTTGCAGCGCTCGCCGCGCTCATCATTGTAGTATGGGCCGCATTGTTCGAGTGGGATGCCGGTATCTCATGGACGCAGCCGCTAATTGGGAACACGGTCGGGGTCGCGCGCACCTACCTGTTCCGCAATGCACTGCTGAACACGCTAGCCGTCCTGGCGCCGATATGGGTAAGTGTCTTTGTGCTTACGTTCTTTGCATCTAGGCGACGGTTCGGAATGGACGATGTGCGCCGACGGCTACCTTTTCCAGTCTACGCTTTGGCCGTTGCGCCGCTATTCCTGCCGCCTCCTTACGCAGTCTACCTATGGCGTCCTTTGTTCCGGCATATAGACATGTCGTCCGACCCGAATCTCGGCCTGGCTGCCATCGTCATCGTACAGGTTTGGCGGTTGTGGCCGCTAGCCATATTACTTGCGCCCTTGACCCGATCTGTTCGTCCGGAACGCAGCGCGGTTGTTGTGGCATTGACCGCCGTTTTGCTGGCATTCGTTGATGTGGCCACACCGCTAATCATGACCGGCGGAGAACCGTACAACGATACGCATCTCTGGTCTACGTGGAGTTTCCATTCCCTCTGGGTATCACGACATTGGGGATTTGGAGCCGTCATGGTAGGCGGAATGGCCTTCATCACCGGTGTTATCGCCGGTCTGATCTGGTTGGTGGGATCGCATGCCAGGGTACGGGACGCGGGAGCCTCGCTGTCACACGAGAAATACTTGAACAACACTGCATTGGTGGCCGCAGCCTGCTCGGCGCTGCTACCCGTGGCTTGGTTGCTTCCCAACCTTGTGCTGACCTGGCGGCCAGTCGCACACTCGGGGGAGTTCATCGTTGAATACATGCAATGGGCGATGCTATCGCTTTTATCCATCCTGGTCACTACACTTCTGGCAGGCCTCATCGCATCGCCCGCGCTGTCGGCAGGGGTGGGAAGGCACATCCGCATTATGGCTGCGTGCTTCGTCGTGGGGATGGCTACCTTTCCCATATGGGATTGGGTCGGGCTTAGGTGGATGTCATGGAGTGCCGGGTGGTACGCCCCGCTCGTCATTGTATTTGCGACCGGTATTACTACAGGATTGGTGGCGCTATGGCCCGGCGCGGCTTGCATGAGACGCAACCGTACAGGGTGCCGGCGAGACGAACACTTCGTGAACGCACTTAACCTTCTGGTGGTTGCACTGCTGGTAACAGGAGGCCAATTTCCTCTGCTGGTTGCGGTTGCTGAACGTCACGGCGTATTGACACTAGCTACGGGGCCGGCGTTACGGCTATCGACGATCGCGTCCGAGTCCGAACTGGCGTTGGCTACCGTGCTCACCTACGCACTCGTGTTCTCGTTGTCAACAGTGCTTGCCTTCACGATTCGCCGGACTAGAAATGGATAAGCGCGCGGGTTTTCCGCATCTGTGCGCTGCTGATAAAATGCGAACCGTTTTCTGTCACGACGTCCGTAGTACCATTACGAGAGAAGACTTTGCCAATGACATATCCATCCGCTAACGAATCGCCACAGGCTGTTGCGCTACCCCGACAACTCGCAGAAGAGATAATCGCACACGCGCGTGAGGGCCTGCCGGAAGAGATCTGTGGCGTGATACGTGGTCGGGGACTCACCGCCTATGAGGTAGTACGCGGCGTGAATGTCGCCGATGAACGAACACAGAACTACACTGTCGACCCGCAAACTCTGTTGCTGCAATTTGAATTCGAAGATGCGGGGGACGAGATGATGGGTATCTACCATTCACATCCCGACTCAGAAGCCTATCCCTCGGCAACCGACGCCTGGAATGCGTATTATCCCGACGCAGTCTATTTTATTTGTTCACTCGAGGATAGGGCCGCGCCGGCCATCCGCGCCTTCCGGTTGACAACTACGTTCCTTGATGAGAGGCAGCACATCCTCATGGATGAGCTTGTGTACGATGAAGCGCGCCCGGGACTTTTTGCCTGCTATGTTCCTGACCGCCCGTCGATGTCGACGGTGCCTCGTGTCGCCGAGCTGGGTGTCGAACCGCCGTTCTACATCCTCTACAATAAGATGCCGGATGGCGCGTCGGACCCGGACCTGCGATCCGTGTCCATTGTCGAGCACCCAGTAAAATCACGATAGCCTGACGCGCCCAATGGGAGCAGCCTCACAAACCGCATTTGAATTGTGGCCCATAATTAGGGTAGAAAGCTGGCGCTGTGACGGAAAAGGCGAAAAATCGAGCATTGACAACGGTAGCGCCGGTCTGTATACTTGCCGACACTAAGAGCGAAGGTTAATCGCAGGCTTACTTGAAAATGACGACCCAGAACGGAATTCGCAGTATTTCACCACATAGCTGTTGTTCGTGTCGTTAGCGGGTCCACCGGCATCGTGGCCGGTTGTCCCGCGAATCGTCCGCATGTGATGTGATCACTGCATGGGTCGTAGCTCGAACAATTTCATAGGATCTGGCTCTTTGGCACCGAGTCTTACGGCTCAATTCCGCGTCGCGTCAGGCCCTCCGGTAGTTGCCCAAATAACGATTGATGCAGCCGAGTTCATCACATGTGATGAACTCGTTGTTTTTTGTTACAGGATCAACGATTGATAGCGCTGAAGACTGGCAGATTCCGATAGATCGGATAGTAAAGAGCCGTTGGGCACATAGTATCCAAGAGTTCGCCAGAATAGATGCAAGTCAAGCCGACTCACACAGATTTAGAAAGACCGAAAGATTAAGGGAGAGAACCATGGCAACCGTACTCGTACCAACACCGCTCCGTAGACTCACGAATGGTCAAGCAAAGGTGGATGCCTCGGGGGCGGATATCGCATCCGTACTGCAGGCCGTCAATGAGCAGTTCCCCGGTTTCGATGACAAGCTAATCGACGAGGAAGGCAATGTGAAACGTTTTATCAACGTCTTCCTCAACAACGACGAAATACGATCCCTGCAGGGGATGCAGACGCCCGTTTCCGATGAAGACAGCATCTCTATCGTTCCGGCCATGGCAGGGGGACAGGAGAGCCAGCATGGATAGCCTGAGCCGCGAGCAACTACTGCAGCGGGCCAGATCCGAAGTCGCCGAGATATCACCGCAGGAACTGCACAATCGGCTTCAGGACGGCGGTGGACCTACGGTGATTGACGTCCGCGAACGAGACGAGTTCGTTCAAGGCCATATTCCTGGCGCGGTGTTCATCCCCCGAGGCTATCTGGAGCTACAAATCGAGCAGGTACAACCGGACCGAAACGCTCCGCTTGTAATCTACTGTGCGGGCGGTGTCCGATCGTTGCTTGCCGCACGGAACCTGAAGGACATGGGGTATGCGAGCCCTGTCTCCTTGGTCGGCGGCTTCAACGGTTGGAAGAATGCCGGATACTCGTTCGATGTGCCGGTCGTGTTGAACGATGAACAGCGAATGCGCTACAGCAGACATACGCTTCTGAACGAAGTCGGCGAGTCCGGACAGATCAAGCTATTGGACAGCAAAGTGTTACTCATCGGCGCCGGCGGGCTTGGTAGCCCCGCGGCCATCTACTTGGCTGCAGCCGGGATCGGTACGCTGGGCATTGTTGACTTCGACAAGGTCGATGCTTCCAATTTGCAGCGACAGATCCTCCACGACCTGGATCACGTAGGTCGACCCAAGGTGGAGTCTGCGGCAGATCGTATCGCAGCGCTCAACCCGGATGTGACTGTCATCGGCTATGAAGAACCCATTACCAGTCATAACGCGATGGACATCATCCGCGACTACGATGTGGTGCTCAACGGATCGGACAACTTCCCGACGCGTTACTTGGTCAACGACGCTTGTCACTTCCTGGGGATCCCGCTGGTCGATGCCAGCATTTTCATGTTCGAGGGACAGGTGTCCGTCTATCAGCCGGCTCGCCCCGAGTTTGGGGTCGAGGGCGGCCCCTGCTACCGCTGCCTTTACCCGGATCCGCCGCCTCCCGGAGAGGTCCCCAGTTGCGCAGAGGCAGGCGTCCTGGGCGTTCTTCCCGGTATCGTTGGTTCCATCCAGGCAATCGAGGCAATCAAGCTATTGTTGGGCATCGGAGAGCCATTGATCGGAAAGCTGCTAATGATCGATACCCTCGATATGTCATTCCGCACGTTGAAGGTGCAGCGGAATCCAGACTGCCCCGTGTGCGGAAACAATCCAACTGTCACGGAACTCATAGACTACGAGCAGTTTTGCGGACTGCCTTCACATAACAACGGCACGCATGTTAAGGAATTGGGCGTCGAGGCGCAGAAAGTGCTCGCCGTGTAGCAATCGTCCCGGCAATTTCGAGGCATATGAAGCATCAGGCGCCATGGTATAGATAGTACGACAGAAACGGGCAGACATATGAGTATCGCAGGTACGGCAACACAAATACCCCCTACGTCAAGTTGGTTAGGGTCGACCACACATAGTGGTTCGACCGGCGCCGGTGGTACGGCGTGTTGTCGTGACACGAGTTCGTCGGGACTCCCGACCGCCATGGGTGGCATTCTCTCGCAGGTGGGAAACACCCCGCTGCTAGACCTGAGCCAGCTTGCGCATGCGGCCGGCGTCGCGGTTTCAGTCGGTCTCTACGCCAAAGCCGAGTGGCTGAATCCGGGAGGGTCGGTCAAGTCCAGGGCGGCATTGCGAATCGTGGAGGAGGCGCTGGCTGACGGACGTCTGCGTGCCGGCAAGACGATTATCGACAGTAGCTCAGGCAACACGGGGATTGCCTATGCCCTTATCGGCGCTTCGTTGGGCTATCCTGTGCATCTGGTTATGCCGGCCAACGTCAGCGAGGAACGCAAGGCGCTCGCTCGCGCGTACGGTGCAAAGCTCATCCTGTCGGATGCACTGGAAGGTTCAGATGGCGCGCTACGCATGGTACGCGAGATTGTACACGCAGAACCCGACCGGTACTTCTATGCGGATCAGTACAACAACTCGGCCAACTGGCGCGCCCACTTCGATACGACCGG
>JBJYXA010000270.1:0-4043 GCA_046259705.1 Caldilineaceae bacterium | reverse complement strand
AAGATTGGGAACACACGATGAACGAGCGCCAGATCAAGGCCATGGAGTATTTGCAGCGCGAAGGGACGATCACAAACCGGGAGTACCGCGATCTCTGCCCGCACGTGGGGGCGGAGACATTACGCTTGGATCTGGCAGACTTAGTAAGCAAGGGCATGCTTCTGAAAATAGGAGACAAACGAGGTACACGGTATATCCTTAAGTAGTGCTGCAAGTGGTGCGGCCGGTGAGGACTCCATGCGAGGGTGCTGTGTATAGGTTGATCGTTTGGAAGACGATCATCCGTTTATCAGCAGTGGCAGGTTTATCCAAATATCCCAATTGGGATATTTGGGATATTGCAATTCACTATTCCAACTAGCTGAGGCGACCGTGCTATAATGCTGCCGATTTGGGCGCATGTGGCGCGCACTTCTTGATATTACACGGTGTAGCTGCCCAGTGGTGTACTGGACAGAGTACTGGACAGTAGTATACGGGCGGGTCAAATGGCAATAACACACTCGACTGAAAACAACGGTCAGGTAACAACGAATCAGCGGGACGTAATCACAGGTTCGCAGTATGAACTAACAGAATCGGGCGCAGCGCCGGCGACAAAGAACGAAGAGCCGTCCATGGGATGGATGCTGGCGCGCGAACTGGTGGAAACGATCGTTCTGTCGCTCATTATTTTCTTGCTGATCCGGCAAGTCGTGCAGAACTATCGTATCGAAAGCCACTCCATGGAGCCGAATTTCTACGAGGGGCAGTTTATTTTGGTGAACAAGCTTGCCTATCGCTTAGGCTCACCGCAACGCGGCGACGTGATCGTCTTCCACAATCCGGACAATCCCAGCGAGGACTATATCAAGCGAGTGATTGCCCTCCCTGGTGACACGTTGGAGATTCGGGATCAGCACATTATCATCAACGGCGAGGTACAGGATGAGCCGTACCCGTTGAACTTGCTTCAGCCGAACACAATGTACGGTCCCGAGGTGATTCAGCCGAACCATTTGTTCGTCATGGGAGACAATCGGCCCAATTCTCGAGATTCGCGTGTTTTCGGACAGCTTGATGAAGACCTGGTGATTGGAAAGACTTGGGTACGCGTATTTCCGCTGTCGGTGTTCGGCCGAGTGACGCACTATGACTTGCAGCCGAGTGCATCTGCCGAGCAAGGCCAGCCGTAATCATCTTCTGTTAACAAATTCCAAAAGCGAACAAGGGGGACACCGTGGGCAGCAAATATGCGGCCGACGCCGATGAAGTTGCGGACGGCGTCGCGGCAAAATACAAGGCATGGCTGGCGGACGGGCGCCCGTCACCATCCGATGGACCTGTCCACCTGACCGCCGCACAGATTGCCAAAATGATCGATCACACGCAGCTCAAGCCGGACGCTGGTAAGCGCTCGTTTCGTGAATTGTGCGCAGAAGCGATGGAGTATGGCTTTGCCAGCGTCTGCGTACAACCGAGCTGGGTGGCAACCTGCACAGAACTGCTTAGGGACACGGACGTAGACGTATGCGCTGTGGCGGGCTTTCCACAGGGGATGAATGCGACGAGCACGAAGGCCATCGAGGCAGAACGGGCTATCGACGACGGTGCAAGCGAGATCGACATGGTAATCCACGTCGGCCGGCTCAAGGATGGCGACTACGCTTATGTTGCGGAGGATATCGCCACAGTCGCTGAATCCTGTCACAAGAATGGCGCTTTACTGAAAACTATCATTGAGACGTGTCTGTTGACCGACGAAGAGAAAGCAATCGCTTGTGCACTCGCCGTTTCTGCGGGCGCGGACTTCGTCAAGACCTCGACCGGATTCAACGGTCCCGGCGCCAATACCTCGGACGTCGCCTTAATGCGGCACATAGTTGGACCCGACATCGGCGTGAAGGCGGCCGGGGGCATTCGCACCTACGATGATTTTGTGGCGATGGTACAGGCAGGCGCCAGCCGCATCGGTGCGAGCGCAGGCGTGCAGATCGTGCAGGGCGCGAAGCACTAGCATAAAATTCGACGATCCTTCGCAGTTTGGAGCGATTTATGGCGGAACGAGTGCAGGATATGGCAATCTTGATCGGGCATGCATGGCGCTGCCCGGATTGCCGTGTTGCATTATTGGAAAACCCAGAGTTGACGATTGTAGGATTCAAACTGAGTGAGGATCAGCGAGAGCGTATACGGGAACTGGAAGATGACTCGTTTCAGACCATGTCCCGTCTTTCGGATGCGACCGGAATGACGCTCAGCGAGCTCGAAGCCGGAATCGAGCATCCACGTGCGCGTTTGCGGCATTTTGGTTCCCGGCGCGGTGATTATTTCACTCAAAGCCGCACTTACTGAGCGCCCATGCCGCAAGAGGCTGCCTACGCCATCATAGGTGTGCGATAGGCGCCGATATGCAGAAGCGGACCATACGGACCCCAATTCGCCAAGTTCCATGATTCAGATTATTCCCGGTCTGTGGGACATCGACGAGATCGGCAGCGCAGTTCACGCCTATCTGTGGGAGTGGGAGGGAGGCGTCACGCTGATCGACTGTGGCATGCCCGCGCACGCCGATAAGATCCTGGATGCGCTGGTCGCTAACCGCTATCCAGTGCATGCGGTGAATCGAATCATTATCACGCACGTGGATCTAGACCATACAGGCGGGTTGCCTGCTGTCCAGGCGCGAACTGGCGCGGCAGTCATTTGCCATGAAGCGGAGTTGCAGTATATGGAGAACCCTGGTCGCAGGCGGCCCCGCTCGCTCTTGCTAACGGCGCCGCTGGCGCTCAGCCGCCTACTCCCGGGCATGCGTCAAAGACCGACCAGTCCGCAATACTTGGTCGTGGACGGTCAGCTACTGCCGGAAGGCTTCACGGTGGTCCACACCCCGGGCCATACCCCCGGTCACATATCGCTGCTGCATCGGGAGGCGCGGTTGCTCGTCGCAGGTGACGCGCTCATGAACCGGCGTGAAAGACTAAAAGGGCCGCCATCAGCCTTTACACCCGATCCACGAGCCGCACAACGCAGCATTTGGCGGTTGGCGAAACAGTACGGCGACGACTACGAGACAGTCGTGTTCGGCCATGGCCCGCCGATTTTGGCCAACGGTGGGAAGCGCGTGCGTGCGCTGGCGAGCCAGATATTTTCGGAGCAGATCTAGGTATCGGCCGGTCCGCTATCAAAAAACCGGTTCATTACCGTCAGCCTTTAGGCAATAGGTCGGCACTTTCATGTATTGGTGTCCACAATTTCCTACAGGTCCTCGTGAACAATTTCCCCGTTGAATAAGACGAGCTCCACCTCGGTGTCGGCGATACCGGCATCCGCGCTCGCGGCATCGACCGTGTCAGTGCCCACCAACTCAAACAGATTTCGGTCCAGGGCGATGATATCGGCGCGCTTGCCGAGCTCGACGCTGCCTATCTCATGGTGCCAGCCGGTAGCATGCGCCGGTCCCATCGTGTATGCGTGGATTGCCGCTTCGAGCGAAATGGTTTCGGCGGGGTACCAAGCGCCTTTCTCCATCTGATCCGGCTGTCGCCGGTACAACGCGGAATGAATGCCGAGAAATGGATTGGGGTCGGCAACCGGCGCGTCGCTACCGAACGCCAGCAGAGCGCCCGAAGATAGCAGGCTATGGAAATTGTACATGTGCGCGCCGCGTTCGCCCAGGATTCTGTCGGCGATGGCGATGTCGTCGATGATATGAACAGGCTGTACACTGGCCGTGATGCCAAGCGCGCCTAGCCTAGGCAGGTCCTGGGGGTCGAGTATCTGCACATGCTCGATCCTGTGTGGCGCGGGCGGGATCGGCGTTCCCTGTTTGAGCTCCTCGAATACGTCTAGCACATCGTGGTTCGCGCGGTCACCAATCGCGTGGATGCTGATAGGGAACCCTTGCACAGCAGCAGTACGGAATATCTCGACTAGTTCATCAGACTCGTGGATACGTACGCCTGTGTTCTCAGGTTCTGCCAAGGATGTTCGCAAGAAAGGCTCCAACATCAGTGCGGTTTGACTGCCTAAGCTGCCGTCGGCAAACAGCTTGACATGGCCAA
>JBJYXA010000269.1:0-8687 GCA_046259705.1 Caldilineaceae bacterium | reverse complement strand
ACGGAGACGGCACTGCACCGGTCTAGCAGGCCGGCTTCGTCATGCACACACTGGATTCCCGCTCAACTACCTGCGGGAATGACATGGGCGGCGCGATAAACAGCACGCGTAAGCGCGCAGAATTGCCTACATAGACAGAAAACCCGCCTCCGACCGGAGGCGGGTATGTGCTTTCGAGCCGCTCGCGAATGGCTGTTAATGCCCCATGGCCGCTGCGGCTCACGGCTCGAAGGGGGCGAAGTACCAGCGGTCGCTGAGCTGGCCATTCTCGATTTGATAGATCAAGACGTCTTCGATATCGGCATCAGGCGCAAGCGTGTCCAGCGAGCCGCCTTCAGCGACGTTATGGCTAAAGATGATGGCCCGGTTGCCGTCAAAGACGATGCGATCGACCACGATCGTGGTGCCTGGAAAATCGGTGCGCCAACCGGCTACGTCTTCTTTGAAGTGTTCACGGCCTTCGCCGACCGGCCATGAGTGGCTGACGTAGTCTTCGGCGACCAGCTCGTCTGCCAGGTCGATGTTACCCTCACTCCAGATCTCTGTGAGGATACGCCGGACCACGTCTTCCTGCGCCATCTGGGCGAACGCGGCGTCCAGCGCCGTTATCGTCTGGGGAGTCATCACCCAGTTGACTGCCTTGAGCTTGCCCTGTTGGACTACGGCCGAGCCATCGAACTCGACCGGCGCCACCGGCAAATCGTCTATCCAGGTTAGGTTCGTCAGGGTGACGCGATTGCCGTCGACTTGCATGTTCGAGAGTTCGATGGCGAGATTGTTGGCGATGAGGCTTTCGTACCAACCCAGGACCTCCTCCTTACCCACGAAAGTGCCGTCCATTCCGCCCGGCGGCGGGACCAACACCAGTACGACGTCGTCGGCCAGATATTCAGCGGCAGTGGCAAGGTCCTGTGCCTCGACCGCGCTATAGATTGCATCGACGACTTCGGCCGCATCCATTTTGGGCTCCTGCGCCAGGACTGTCGAGCCGCTTAGCCCGAGCAAGAGCGCACACACGATCAGTAACGACAGCGCCCTGTACATCTCATGCCTCCTTTGGGGAATGTTGAGTTTGATAGCCGAGCTGACCGATGGTGGCCAGCAGTTCCATTGACTCCGTAACGACGCCCACCGTGGTGGTCATGCGTCACATCCTGCTCAGCTCTGTGGAAAGGGCAACGTATCGAATCGCGACATTCGCGGTCGTCGCCATCGCGCTACTTCGGGCCCCATTCCTGCTCCGGCGATGGACCTGGACTCGTCTGCATGTTCAGGAAGGCGTACAGATCAGATAAGGTCATGAAGTTGTACCAGTTCGAGGTCTGGACGCAGTGCAACGATGCTCGCCATTCGGGATGTCCATGGTTGCTCTCGCGCCAGATGCGTAGTAAGTAGGAATGGTAGACTTCCGATCCTGTGTAAGTCATGGTAGATGTCCGTCTGCCTCTTCTGCGATGGTATCTGACGCGCGGACAGAGATCGTAGATTCGTTGCGGTGGATACAGTGGTCTTCGTAGGTGGTTCGGAGGGGACTTGAATGCGCTTGTTTGCCAGGAGTATACTGGCTACAAATGACGCACCTATCCCTCGCACTCTTGGGCACGCTTTCGGTCCAGTTGGACGGTGAACCGGTCAGCGGATTCCAGTCCAATAAGGTGCGCGCGCTGTTGGCCTATCTGGCCGCGGAATCCCATCAAGCCCATGAGCGTACTCGCCTGGCCGGTTTGCTCTGGCCGGACTGGCCGGACACCCAGGCGATGACCTATTTGCGCCATGCGCTGGCCAATATCCACGACATTTTGCAGGACAGAAAACTTGAGCAGCCATTCCTATTGGCAACTAGACGCACGATTCGTTTCAATCTCGACAGCGTTCACGATCTAGATGTGTCACGCTTCGGCCATTTGCTGGCAGCAGTCGGATCTGCAGAAAGGCCTTTGGGACCGTCTGTCGCCGCCCGGCTGCAAGACGGGCTCAAACTTTATGCAGGCGAATTCATGGAGGGCTTCTTCCTAGACGACTGCTCCGCCTACGAAGAGTGGCTGTTGTTCACGCGAGAGAGATTACGGCGCAAGCTTGTAGCGGCGCTTCGGCTCCTTGCCGCCAGCTATGCGAACGAGGGTGATTTGGCCATGGCGCGACAGGTTGCCTCGCAATGGGTAGAGCAGGAGCCCTGGTCAGACGTAGCTCACCAGCATCTGATGAAGTCGCTGGCTTGCGCCGGGGAAGTTGCAGCGGCAATCGCCCACTACGAACGGTTCCGCCAAATGGTGCAGGCCGAACTGGGTACGGAGCCGGCGGATGAAACGAAAGAACTGGCGGCGCAGATCAGGGCTGGAACCGCACGCACACGCCCCGCAGACAATACAGCAGCAGAGGGATTCACGGCGGTGAAAGGGCAGAGCGATACTCTCCCTCGATGGCCTCCGTTTCTCTCTATCGCTCCTCGTCCTGCGCGTGCCGATCCGAACTTCGTCGGCCGGGAAATCGAGCTGGCCAGACTGGAGCGGAACCTAATAGGCGCGCTCGCGGGTCAAGGTCATATCGTCCTTATCAAGGGGGAGGCCGGGGAAGGCAAGACACTGCTCGTCCAGGAATTCGCGCGCCGTGCACTAAGGGACCATCCCAAGTTAGTCGTGGTCAGCGGTGCATGCGACGCTTACACAGGCCAGGGCGATCCGTATTCGCCTTTCCGTGACCACTTCAGCCTGCTCACTGGAGACTTGGAGAGCCAGTGGGCTGCCGGTGCGCTGACCAGATTGCACGTTGCCGCATTGTGGAAGGTGTTCCCCACCGTCCTCAAGCACATGATCGCGCAAGGTCCCGATCTGATAGGATCCTTGGTGGCCGAGAGGGCGCTGTTGGCGCGTGCGCTGGAACACCAGGCTTGCACAAGAGAGGAACTGGATCAACTGCGCCTCCTTGTCGAGCGAAGGTCGCGGCTCGGCGTGGCGGAGTCCGTTCAGCAGACCTCTCTCTTCGACCAGGCAACCCGAGTATTGCAGGCAACGGCGCGGTCGCATCCGATGCTGCTCATCCTCGACGATCTCCAGTGGTCCGATATGGGCTCCATTGGCCTTCTTACCCATCTGGCCAATCGTGTTAGGGGCTACCGCATTCTCCTAGTGGGCATCTATCGGACAGAGGATGTGGCCCAAGGCCGGGAAGATGAACCCCATCCACTTACAGCCATAGTCGATGAGCTACGAAGCGCCGCAGAGAACGATATGATCGATCTCGGCGAGGCAGACGGCGATGCTTTTCTGCATGCATTAATGGCTACTGAACCAAATCGCCTGACGCACGACTTCTACACAAAGGTGTTGGCGCGCGGGCAAGGTCACGCGCTCTTCACCGTCGAACTTGTGGAGAGTCTGCGCGAAACGGGCGGTTTAACGCGCGACCGGGACGGATACTGGGTACACGAAGGAGATCTGTCGTGGCAGACATGGCCCGCGGCCGTGGAAGCACTCATCGCTAGACGCATTGACAGCCTGCCTGCGCATCTACGCTCTTTATTGGCCGTGGCCAGTGTGGAGGGTGAACGCTTCAGCGCCGAAGTGGCGGCGCGCATTCTGGGGATCGATCTGCAAGAAGCTGTAATGCAGTTGAGTGGCGAACTGGGCAGGCGGCGTAGGCTCGTACGCGCGCAGGGCGTGCTGCGGGTGAACGGCAAGCGAATCTCCCGCTACCAGTTTCGCCACATTCTCTTCCAGCAGTACCTCTATCATAGTCTGGACGCAGTGGAACGCGCCTACTATCACGAGCAGGTGGGCGCGCTTTTGGAAGAGGTATACGGGGCGCAGGAGGTGCGCGACGCACCCAATGCGCAGTTGGCGCTGCACTTTGAGGCGGCAGGCATTCCCGAGAAGGCGCTACACTACCGTATTCGGGCAGGTGAGGTTGCGCTTGCAGTCGCCGCCTACCAGGAAGCACTCGTCCACTTCGAGACAGGGCTCGGTCTCTTGAGGCAATTGCCGGTTTCATCGCAGCGAGCCGAGGCCGAGCTGTCGCTGAGAAGAGGGATGGCAACGGCATTCGGGGCATTGCGCGGTCACGGGCACCAAGAGGCAGGTGAAGCCTATACGCGTGTACTGGAGCTGTCCCAGACGGTGGCGCCGGGTGGTGATAGCTTTCTCGCCCTCTGGGGCGTGTGGCGGTACCATCACGTGCGGGGCGAAGAACGCATCGCTGAAGGAGTGGCCAGGCAATTGATTGCTCTGGCGGACGACAGCCCGGATCCAGTTTATATCGCGGGCGCGCGCCATGCGATGGGGGTTCAGCACTACGTGCGCGGGGAGTTTGTCGACGCACGCCGTCACCTGGAAACCGCTGCCTGCGTCGACCCGGAAGCGGTCTCTAGTTCGTATACAGACCTCCTTGGAGAAAATACCGCAGTTACGACCCGCTTCTTTCTTGCCATTGTTCTCTGGCTCCTAGGCTTCCCAGACGAATCGGAAACGGTCATCCGTGAATCGGTGGCGCTCGCGTCGAGCGGCGGACATACGTTCAGCGAAGCATTCGCACACAGCGGAGCCGCAAGCCTATATGCCTACCGAGGTGACGCCAAGCAAGCGCAAGAAGAAGCGGCCATCGCGCACGCCATCGCCGAGAAGAACGAGTTCGATCAATTGGCGGCGTGGAGTTCTTTCCTCGGTGAGTGGGCGTCAAATGCCTTGCGCCCGGACCCTACGATTGTCGAGTCAATTGCTTTCAGCCGGCGGGCCTGTATCGAGGCGGGCATGGTCGTGTATGGTACGCGTTTGACGGCCATGCTCGCCCATTCCCACGGCGCCGCCGGACAACCACAGCGTGGGCTGGACCTTCTTGAGGAGGCATTGCGTGACGCCGGGCAACGTAACGAATGGCAGTTCGAGGCCGAGATCTATCGACTGCAGGGTGAATTACGCCTGATGCAGGAGGACGCCGGATGCAGCGAGTCTGCCCTGGTCGAAGCCGAAGACTGCTATCGGAAGTCCATCGAGGTTGCTCGCAGGCAGCAGGCAAAGGCATTTGAACTGCGGACAACCACCAGCCTGTGCCGCCTGATGCGTTCGCAGGGCAGAACCGGTGAAGCGCTCGGCATGCTGAGCCAAATCCTGGCGTGGTTTCCGGAACGTTTCGATACGCACGATCTTGCGGATGCGCTCGGGCTGCTTGCGGAAATCCGTGGCGGTTCGGCCGCACGATAGCTAGCGCCAATTCGCGGGAAGAAATGGTACAGGTGTGTTGCAGGGCAATATCGCACCTTAAATATTCATGTCTTTTTTGGCTAGACTGGGCCGCATTAAAGACATTGCATTCGACTTGGCTGCCCGAATTGTACGCGATTCGCAGCGGCGAATCTGGATATTGAGCTTCTTGGTGCAGTAACACGTTGCAATCACGAAGTCCGCCATTGCCCTGAGGTGTGTTGCGTGTTGCACTGAAAAGGTGTATTCTGGCTGCACTACTGAATGTCGGCCCTTGATCCCCAAGGGTATCGGCCTCGGCATAGTACCGTTCAATCTAGCAACATTGCTAAGCAATCACATAATCTCCAGTTATGACCGGCATCACTCTTCGGGCGTTTCGCTGCGCAGAGATTGCGCCGGATGCCCCTGGTGGCTTCCATCTCGCATGTTGCTGAGCGGCCGTCACGGCTTTGCCGCCGGCTTGGAACGAGCCATAGTCGGGGCGTCCAGCACGGAGACACGCCGCAGAAAGGAGGTGTCGGACAAACCATCACGCGAGAGGTGCGGAGCAGATACGCAGACGCGCATCCTGGGGTCGCGTCAAGATGATGGCTCCAGGCCGAGTTAAGCCGGTTCGTCGGGTTCACGCGACGTGGTCCCATCAAGTCCAAACTAACTACACCTAAACCAAGGAGAACCCAATGGACGCAAAGAAGCCTCCATTCCGATGGCTGTTCATCTCTCTGGTGGCCGTACTGGCCATGGCGTTGACCGCATGCGCCGGCGCAGCGCCCGCTGCATCGGATGCGGAAGCGCCGGCTGTGGAGGCGCCGGCCGAAGCCGCCGCAGCAGATACCATGGAGGCGCCGATGCTTGCCGAAATGGTCGCCGCAGGTGAACTTCCTCCCCTGGAGGAACGTATACCTGCCAATCCCAAGGTCGTGGAACCCACTGACAATATTGGTCAGTACGGCGGTACATGGCACATGGGCTTGCGCGGCGGGCAGGATAATGCCTTGCTCGCGCGTACCATCGCCTATGAACACCTTGTGCGCTGGACGCCTGACTGGACCGACGTGGAAGCCAACGTGGCCGAGTCCTTCGAAGCCAACGCCGACGCAACCGTCTTCACCTTCAAGTTGCGCGACGGGATGAAGTGGTCCGACGGCGAACCGTTTACCGTAGATGATGTGATCTTCTGGTACGAAGATATCCTCGTCAATGAGGATTATCTGGCAGTCCATCCAGTTCCCGAATGGCTGCTCGCTGGCGGAGAACCGCCGGTTGTGGAGAAGGTCGACGACACGACCTTCACTGTTACTTTTGCCGCGCCCAATGGCCTGTTTATTCAGCGCCTAGCCACACCGTCGGGCGATGATTTCACCCGCTGGCCAAAGCACTACGCCAGCCAGTTCCACCCCAAGTACAATACCGAGAACCTGGATGACCTGATCGCCGAAGCCGACGCAACCGACTGGGTCAACCTCATGGACCTCAAGGCCGGTGGTATTTTGGGGACGCCCTACGATGCGCGCTGGCAGAATAGCGAATTACCCACACTCAAACCATGGCGCCTGACCACGGCCTACGGTGAGGGCACGTCGCAGGTTGTAGCCGAACGCAATCCGTACTATTTCAAAGTCGATCCCGAAGGCCACCAGCTTCCCTACATCGACAAGGTTGTGTACGAAATCGGCGAGGATGTGCAGGTGCTGGTGCTGAAGGCCCTCAACGGGGAGATCGATTCTCAGGACCGCCACATCGCCACGCTGGATAACAAGGCGGTCTTTGTGGACAATGCTGAAGCTGGTGAATATGGATTCTACGAGACTGTCCCCTCCAGCATGAACACACAGGTAATCGCCTTGAACCTGAACCACAAGGATCCCGTGAAGAGGGAGATCTACCAGAACAAGGATTTCCGCATCGGACTTTCCTACGCCATCAACCGGCAGGAGGTCATCGACACGGTCTATGTCGGTCAGGGCGAGCCTTGGCAGTTGGCACCCCGGGACACGTCACCGTTCTACAATGAGGAACTGGCCAAACAGTACACTGAATACGACGTCGACAAAGCGAACGAGCATCTGGATGCGGCCGGGTACACCGAACGCGACGCCGACGGTTTCCGCTTGGGACCGGACGGCAATCGCATCTCTGTCCTGGTCGACGTGCAGGCCATCAGCCAGAACTGGATCGACTCGCTCGAGTTGATCAAGGGATACTGGGAAGCTGTGGGGATCCAGATGGACCTGAACGTCATGGACCGATCGCTTATGTACACGCGTAAAGACTCCAACGAGCAGGATGCAGTCACCTGGGGCGGAGACGGCGGCCTCGACGTTGTCTTAGAACCGCGCTGGTACTTCCCTTACAGCAACGAGTCACTTTTCGCCGAAGCCTGGAAAGAATGGTACATCAATCCAAGCGGCGTCGGATCACTCACGCAGCCAGAGGAACCGCCGGAAGGTCCCAAACGACAGATGGAGCTGTATGACCAGCTCAAGGCCACGGGCGATCCGGCTGAGCAACAGGCGCTGATGGAAGAGATCCTCTCGATCGCGAAGGACGAATTTTACGCAATCGGCATCAGCCTGCCTGCGCCCGGATACGGCATCGTCAAGAACGACTTCCACAACGTGCCA
This sequence comes from Caldilineaceae bacterium, assembly GCA_046259705.1. Classification (GTDB taxonomy): domain Bacteria; phylum Chloroflexota; class Anaerolineae; order Caldilineales; family Caldilineaceae; genus JASGTU01. Next base: position 868 of record JBJYXA010000269.1, on the reverse strand, counting down.
GCGTCCATGCCCGGTGCGTGGCTCTACCCGAACCCGGCACCGACCAACCCGGAGCAATACTATATTCAGTAGTCGCGGACCGATCGTGGGAGGGGAGCTACCCCCTCCCACTGCTGTCAAAGGTCGTTCAGCATGCTATCCTTCATCGCCCGTCGCATCCTATACATGATCCCGACCTTCATCGCGGTCTCAATCATCGCCTTCATCATCATCCAGTTACCGCCAGGGGATTATCTGACCACGCTCGTAGCCAGCATGGCCTCGCAGGGGGAGACGCTCGACCCCGCCGCGATGGAGGCGTTGCGTGCCCGTTATGGTCTTGGCCAGCCCATGTGGGTGCAATATCTCAAGTGGATGTCAAATATCTTTCTGCACGGAGACTTTGGCCAGTCTTTCGAGTGGAATCAGCCCGTCGTCGACCTGATCTGGAAGCGCCTGGGCTTGACGTTCATGCTTTCGCTGTCAACGCTGCTGTTTGTGTGGGCGGTGGCGCTGCCGGTGGGCATCTATTCGGCGGTACGGCAGTACTCGCTCGGTGACTATACGTTTACCTTTCTGGGATTTATCGGCCTAGCGATTCCCAACTTTCTGCTCGCCCTGGTACTGATGTATATCGCGTTTAAGTATTTCAATCAGAGTGTAGGGGGGCTATACTCGCCGGAATTCCAGGAGGCGGCGTGGAGCTGGGCCAAGCTCAAAGATTTGTTGTCGCACCTGTGGATTCCCATCGTCATTATCGGCACCGCGGGCACGGCCAGCCTGATTCGCGTCATGCGCGCCAATTTGCTGGATGAGTTGCCCAAGCCCTATGTAGTTACGGCGCGCGCCAAAGGGTTGCCGGAGTATCAGGTCATCATGCGCTATCCCG